>JAGCVQ010000059.1 GCA_017962275.1 Bacteroidales bacterium | reverse complement strand
CCGTATTGGCTGAAACGCCACAATCCGCTGCCACATTCTCATAATTGAGCATCTCACCGTCCGAAATGGCAGCCACATCCAGAAAACGGACAAAGTCATCCACGTTTTGAACAACGGCTTCTTCGATGATTTCCTCCTTCAGGTAGAGTTCAATATAGGATTTAAGGCGGTTGCGGGCATTCGCGACCATATAGTGCCGTGGAATCATACCGTTTTGTACAGCTCTTTCGAGATCGTAATCCGGAATCTCCGCACTGACCAAAGGGAATAGCGTTTCAGGAATAGCTCGCCCGCCGAGATTGTTGGCACCGCTCTTTTTCAACTTTCGGGCACTGGAGCCGCTAAGAATAAAGAAAAGACCCCTGTTCACCATCAGCCAATGGACTTCATCCAACAAATCGGGTACTTTTTGGATTTCATCCACGATGACTAACGTCTCCGGCGGATAACGCAGCAACGATTCACGAAAAACTTCAGGGTGCTGACGGAAGCGATTTCTCAACTCAGAGTTCAGGAGGTCGAAGTAAACAGCCTTCGGGAATCGCTCTTTCAACAGCGTCGATTTGCCCACCTGACGGCCTCCGAACAAGAACATGGCCTCGTCCAAACGGTTCTCAATATCAAATATTCTATGGTACATAACAAACAAAATTTCCGCAACGTCATTGCGGATTTTTCAAGAATATCCGCAACGGCGCTGCAAAAATACAATAAATTTTGATTATGCAATAGTTGCCCGAAAAAATATTTTCACGTCAGGTTTGAGCACTTCGTTTCGGTGCCACACATAATCCGGCATTGTCGCTTTTCAGCCATCATCATTCCATTGGCGACAACCTCCACCCATTGTCCCCGTGGCAGACCATCTAGCGGGTCATGCCGCTGTCGATGCAGATGTTCCCGCTGGTGACGACGGCAATCTTGTTGTTGAAATCCATATCTATTTTCAGTTAAAAAACTTTATACTTCTATGAGCAGAAATCCCATATAGAAGGGAAGAGTGATCATCTGCCCATCACGTCCAATGTTATAATCGCCTAACTTGATAGCATCCGTGACGTGATAGACTTCCGGATGCTTCAATATGGTTTTGGTGCTTTTCACATTGCCCGACGACGCTTTCACTTCCAGCAATGTGCATTTTCCTTTATACCGGATGACAAAATCCACTTCCAACCCCGAATCTTTATGAAAATAGTAGAGTTTTTTGCCCATTTTGGACAGCATGTCTGCCATAAGATTCTCAAAGATGGCACCTTTGTAACCTAACAAGTTCCCCTTCAGCACATCTGCTTGGGTTCCATATTCCAGCATGGACATGAAAAGACCGGTGTCCTGCATATACACTTTAAAGACATCCTCCTTGGCGTTTCCGTCCAAGGGAAGTTCTGTAACAGACAGATTATAGCAACGTTTTGCAATTCCGGCATCCTCAATCCATTGCAAACTATCATAGTATTGGGCTGCCCGACCCCCCCTTCTTTATCACAGAATATTGAAATTTCTTGTTTCCCTTGCTCAGTTGTTTGGGGATGGATTCGAAACACTCCCGAATACGGTTTTTGAAAGAATTATCCAACCCCTGTCCAAAGATTAACGATTATTTGTTCATAAAATATGGATAGGTGCAATAATCCGGCAGGAATATCTGTTATTTTTGCGGGTTATATTTCGTACTATGGATAATTCTCAATTGTTATATGGCCGCAAGGGATTCCGGATTCTGATTGTGGTTTTGGCTTTGGCGTTCCCGATGCTGACGTTTGCGCAGAGCGGGAAAAGCAGCGCACAGCTCAAAAAGGACAAACAGAAGCTCGAAAACGAGATTGCCAACACCCAGAAACTGCTGAAGAAGAACGAATCCAACCAGAAAGCGGCGGTACAACAGGCCGCCCTCCTCCGCCAGCAGATCCGCAACCATGAGAAGATGATCACCAACCTCAACTCGCAGATTATCCAAATGGAGGATGAACAGGAACAGAACCAGCAGGAAATCAACCAGCTGGAAAAGCGACTGGTCTACATGAAATCGGATTACGCCCAGGTGGTCTATAACGCCTACCGCAACCGACGCCTTCTCGACAAAGTGACCTTCATCCTCGCCGCCGACGACTTCTCCCAGATGTTCCGCCGCATGCGCTACTACGCCATCTTCTCCCGCAACGTGCGCCAACAGTCGGAGCAGATTCAGAAAACGACGGAGGAACTGACCAAGAAGAACGAGCAAATCGTGGTGCTGAAAAACGACAAACTGAATACGTTGTCGTCCAAGGAACAGGAAATCAAGAGCCTGGAGAGCGACCGCAAGAAAAAGACGCAGAATGCCGAGAAGCTGAAAAAGGAGTCGCAGAAGCTGCAGGCCGACCTGAATAAGAAGCAGAAGCAACGCAAGGAGATCGACGCGGCTATCCAGCGGGCGGTCAAGGCGGAAATCGCCAAGGCCAACGCCGAACGGAGCAAGAGCAGCAAGTCCTCGTCGGGCAAGTCTTCGTCAGGTTCTTCCTCCACGGCCTCCACCACCACTTCTCCGAAATCCTCCGCTTCCATCTCCCTCACCCCCGAGGAGAAGACCCTGAACACCTCCTTTGTCAACAACAAGGGCAAACTGCCGTGGCCCGTGGCCAAGGGCGCGAAAGTGAGCGATTTCGGCAATTACCCGCATCCCGATGTACCCTCCGTGATGATTGACAACCACGGCATTGACATCATGGTGGAATCTGGAACCCCCGTCCGGGCGGTGTTCGAAGGGGTGGTCACCGGCGTGATGAACATCATGGGCACGACGGTGGTGATGGTCCGGCACGGCGAATATCTCACGGTATATCAGAATCTTGCCACTACGAGCGTGAAGAAGGGCGACAAGGTCTCCACCAAACAGACGATCGGCACGGTGGCGAAGAGCGCAACCTCGAACACCTACGAGCTGCACTTTGAAATCTGGAAGAACGACCATTACGTGAACCCCAACGAATGGTTGGCCCGAAAATAACCGACTATGATTATCAAGACCGCCGAATACCTGCAAAGCGAGGCCGACTGGCGCAAATGTCCCTCGCCCAACCTGCCCGAGTACGCCTTCATCGGCCGCTCCAACGTGGGCAAATCCTCGCTCATCAACATGCTGACGGGTCGCAACAGTCTGGCCAAAACCTCTTCAAAGCCCGGCAAAACCCAGACGATCAACCATTTCCTGATTAACAAGAACTGGTATTTGGTGGACCTGCCCGGCTACGGATTCGCCAAAACGTCGAAGGTCAACCGTGCGAAATGGGGCAAGATGATCTCCGATTACCTGCTCTTCCGGGAAAACCTCCAGCTCGTCTTCGTCCTCGCTGACGCACGCCTCGAGCCCCAACAAATCGACATCGACTTCATCAACAATCTGGGCGAAAACGGCGTCCCGTTTGCCATTATCTTCACCAAAACGGACAAAAACTCCTCAAGCAAGACGATGAGCAATGTGCAGAAGATGAAGAATGTGCTGTCGGAAACGTGGGAGGAGCTGCCTCCAATGTTTACTTCGTCGGCGGTGTCGGGTCTCGGCAAGGACAAAATCCTCGATTTTATCGAAGAAATCAACGAACAATATCACCCTAAAATCTGATTCAATATGCAGAAAATCTTTTTCCCGCTTGTTGCGATGATGCTGATCCTCTCTTGCTGCGGCTGCAAAACCACCAAGAAAAGCACGGGTGGCGAACAGTATCCCCTCGTTGGAACGCAGTGGAATTTAGCGGCGATTGAGGGTACAGAAGTCAGTAATGATTTCGCGTTGCGTCCTTTCATCACTTTTGACACGGCCGGCGCCATACATGGAAGTCTTGGCTGCAACTCCTTTTTCGGGGAGTATTCTGTGAACAAAAAGCACAAGATGACAATTGAATTTCAAGGGGCTACCAAGCGCCTGTGCCAGCAGATGGGGGTGGAAAGAATGTTCATGAAAGCCCTGAAATATGACATCACCCGCTACGAAATCAAAGGCAATGAACTTCTCATCTTCGCAGGCGATAACGAGGTGATGCGCTTCATCGGTGTCGATTTGGGCAAGGTGGAGTAGTGTTAAAGTATCGGCGTGCATTCGAGCGTTTCCGGAATCGTTTGCATACGGAATGCTTCATTCAAAGGCAGAATCAAGATTCTGTCTTTTTTTGTATCGCCCGTGCCCAAGTCCATGTCACATGTGAAAACGGCTTTTGTGCCTGTGGCTTTGTAACCAAACCGGTCGTAATAGTCGTCTAAATTCTCGTCAGCCGGAATCAGGAAAGAGAAAAGCGCCCCGTTTGCCTTACAGCGTTCCAACAGGTTGTTTATCAGCCGGGTGGAAATCCCTCTGTGCTGATATTCCGGCAACGTGGCAATGCCGTACAGGTAAGCACCCAACCCGAGATTTGTCTGGCAGGGAATCATGAAGGCCATGGAAACGACATGCCCCTCCACCTTTTCCGTCATAGCACAATGGCTGAAATAGTAGCGCGACAGGAAAGTATAGACCGACAAATCCGTTTCCCCGAAACACTGTTGCCAAATGTGGACGAAGTCGCGCATCTCGTCCGTGAGTTTCAACGCGGTGGTCTTGTACGCCATCTCCACAGGCTCGTAAGACATTTTCGCTTTCCGAAGCCCCGGCATTCCCAAATCTTCCTCTCTGTTAATTAAGGTATATTGATCGGGTAGATGCAGTGCAAATTGTTGGTTAATCATCTGATAGGCACCATCATACCGAATGTCGGCCTTCTCCACGTGGGTACAGAACATGTTGCTGTTGACAGGCGAGCCGTAAGTGAAGGCAATGATTTGATTGTCAACGTATAAGGTGCCGCCAATAAGTCCGAGTTCGTGAAAGTGCTCAAGTCCCATCTGGATGACTTTGCGTTCCCCTTGGGCGAATTCATCGTCCGGGTGTTGGGCAATCCATCCTTCCTCCAGACGCAGACAGTCTTCGATATTCTCGTTTGTGATGGGTTCGTAGCGATATTGAGGGTACAGCGACTTGAACTTGTTGGCATGGTTCCGTTTCTGGGCGAATTTGCGTCCCTTGAGCGTGCGAAGGTCCTCGGTCCGATAAATGTAATCGGCAAAGTCGCGGTTGTTGTCGAACACGAACATATCGGGGCATTGCCGGCGCAGTTCGTCGCACTCCGGCTCCGTAAGCCCCATCAGCATGAGGGGCAGCCCCAGTTGCGCGGCATCGGCTTCCACCGTTGGGAGAATCATCTTATAGTCCGGAGTATCTTCTTGGGAAAGAAGAATGTATGCAGCGCGACGCTCTCCGTTGATGAAGGCGCGAATGATGAGCCAGCCGTCAGACTCCGCCCATGCGGCGCGGTAGTACTGCTGCCAGCAGAACATGGTGGTGAAAGTGCGGTCGCAGGTCCGGGAGCTTTTGGTGAGGTAGGGCAGCAGATGTTCCCGGTCTTGGATATCAAAGAGTTGAAAAGATAATGTCTGAACCATATACAGAAAAAATCGGACCTCTTTCTTTGGAGAAGGAGGTCCGAAGTAGGGTATTGAAGCGTGAATTATTTACGTTTGCCAGCCTTGCCTTGTGTCTGGGTACCCACGCGGGCCATGGCGCAGCGGAAGCCGATGTAGTCGGTGGCCTCATCCTCGTCGAGGTAACGTCTTGCGCCGGGGGAAGACCAGTAAGGAATGTCCTTCCAGGAACCGCCCTTATAGACGCGGGCGTGGTCGCTCACGAGGGAGAAGTCGTAGTTGTTGTTGGTCTTGGCATACATCAAGTCGGTAGCCTCTTCGTTGGTAGTGGCGTTCTTCCAATCGTCCATATTCTTGAGGGACTGCCAGTCACCATCGAGATAGTTCTTGTTGTCGGCAGCGCGGTAGTTGCGGCGTCTGTCGTTCTTGAAGTCAGAGACGGGAACCATGGGGATCTTACCCACGCTGTCACGCTCGGCAACGGTACCGTCTTCCAACAGCTTCTTGGTTTCGAAGTAGTTACCACGGAACGGGTTGTATTCGGTCACATCGTCGTGGGAGGTTTGTCTATAGACATCCATCACCCATTCGGAGACGTTACCGCCCATTTGGTAGAGGCCGTAGTCGTTCGGCCAGTCGGATTTGACCTCCTTGGTGTAGAAGCCGCCGTCGTTGAGGGCGCTGGCGACACCCATGTAGTCACCGCGGCCGCGACGCACGTCAGCCATGAAGTCGCCGTAGTATTTCTTGTCCTCGGTGCGCAGCTGGGAGCCGTTCCACGGATAGACTTTACGTTCGAGCACGCGCTCGTTGAGGGTGTTGCCAACGGTGCTGTAGGCGGCGTATTCCCATTCAGCCTCGGTTGGGAGTCTGTATTTCGGAAGCAGGATGCCGTCTTCCATCTTCACGTTGCGGTATTCGCCGCTGGAGATGTAGCGGAGACGTTTTTGTCCTTCCGCTTCGTAGGATTCGTAGGTCAGGTAAGCGTCGGTGTTGAAGTAGCCCTCTGCGGACGGGGTCTCGGCGAATTCGATATAGCCGCGATCCACGAGAATCTGCTCGTTGACACGGTCGGTACGCCAAGCCGCATAGTTGGTGGCCTGCAGCCAGCTGACACCCACGACGGGATAGTAGCGGAAGGCGGGGTGACGGAAGTAGTATTCCACCTGGGGTTCGTTGTAACCCAGACGGTCGCGCCACACAGCCTCATCGGGCACGGCGTTGTCATAGACCACTTTCAGGTCTTGCGGGATGAAGACGCGCTCGAGCCAGTAGAGGTATTCGAGGTAGTCAACATTGGCGATTTCGCATTCATCCATATAGAAGGAAGCGACGGAAACACGGCGGGGCGTGTTGTTCCAATCCTTCATCACGTCCTCTTCCATTTGGCCCATCACGAAGGAACCGCCTTCGATGAACACGAGGCCGGGGCCGGTGGCCTGTTCCTCAAACGGCGCCACCTCAAAGCCGCCGTTCTTGGCATCGTTGTAGTTCCAACCGGTGGTGGCGGATTTCTGTTTCTTACAGGCGGACATGCCCAGCAGCAGTGCTGCGATGGTGAACAATCCGAATAATTTCTTTGCTGTATTCATTTCTTATTTACTGTTTTTCGATTTGAATCTTTTGTTTTGAACGGGGTATTAGAAAGACGGACAGTTGAGGTCCTTCAGTGCTTTGCGCTTGTTGGGGCAGGGCAGGAGGAACTGCAGGGAGACCTCGTGCGCGCCGCCGGAGTAGTTGGCTAACTTGCTGATGGTCGCGTCATACGAGTAGGCTACCTTGAACCATTCGTACTCCACGCCGAACATCACGATGAAAGCGTCCAGATTATGGTATGAGATGGGGACGGTAATGGGGTTGCCGAGGGTGTCGATACCCTGGAACACCTCGCCCTTGTAGGTCAGGCCGTGACGCATCCACATGCCGAGGGTGAAGGGGTAGAAGTTGAGGTAGAAGCCCTCGCTGAAGTAGTTGAAGTTCTGTTGGTGTTGGTAGATGAAGTTCGGACTGATGGAAATGTCGCCGAAGGAGGTCTCTTTCTTACTCTTACGTTTCAGATCGAAGTAGGCACCGACGTGGGCGGTCCATTTGACCGGACGGTAGTCGTAGGCGCCCAAGCCGTTGGAGATGAAGCCTCTGGCACCGATGATGGGCACAATGTGGTGTGCAGCCATGCCGAAGTAAACGTGCGGGGTGTAGGCTAAGAAGCCCGCCGCCATGTCAAACGAATTGATAGTCAATTGGTTGGGCTGAATCTCGGCAGTCTGATAGACGACACCGTATTTGGGGTCGATCATGTCGCCGAAGACGAGCTGGTCCCAGTTCAGGCCGCGGTTCTCATACGTGGCCTGCAAGGCGAAGCGCATGTTGAAGTTCTTGGCCACCTTCAATTTGAAGGAGTACATCGCGCTGGCCGTGTAGGTGTTGATGATGCCGCCCTCACCGGCACGGTCGCCGAACAACAGCACGCCCACACCACCCTGGATCTTGTCGAAATGTTCGTCGTAAGAGGCCGTGTAGGTCATGAACGTTCCCGGGGCCGAGGGCCACTGGTCGCGGAAGTTGAACGACAGCCGCGGACAGACGTTTGTACCCGCAAAGGCCGGATTCAGGTACAGCGGATTGGCGTAATACTGCGAAAACAAAGCGTCCTGCGCCGTTGCGCGCATTCCTGCAAAGGCCAATATGACAGTGATTATGACAACAATTCGTTTATTCATACTCGTTTATATTTATAGCGGGCAAAGATACAAAATTATTAAACGCTTTGACCTCTTTTTTTGTTACATTTTTTCTGCAATAATTCTAACGACATTTCGTTTGGAATTATTGTGTTTTACTTTTTAATAAACGTACAATGGGTAATAAATCTTGGGTACAATTTTTACTTTTTATTCTGATTATTTCACAAGTCGCTGATATTCAAGCGCAAAGATATCAAAATAAATACACTATACAGTGGCGGGAACCGGTGGAGCAGACCTTTACCAACGGGTTCCAGCAGACGTTTTTGACCTTCGACGACGCCTACTATGGGTCCGAATTTCCCGACCTGCCCGCTTTTTATCAAATCCTCCCTGTTGATATTTTCTACTCCCGTTACGAGGTCAGGGTCACCGACGAACAGTTCGCCGACATGACCGAGGCGGAAGTCCGGCTGATTCCTGCCGACTTCCATCAGAAAACGGTCGATTATCAAGTGAAATCGGCGTATGACCGCAGAAACGCTTACGCGCAGCTGACCTTCGTCCCCATTGTGGAAACCTCGCCTGGCCGCTACCGGAAGCTCGTTTCCGTGACGCTGGAGATCGAGGGTCGTGACGCGGTCACCCGCAAGACTTCCCGTGGCAGCGCCGCCCGCTCCGTGCTGGCCAGCGGGCAGTGGTACCAGTTCTCGCTCACGCAGACCGGCATCTACAAAGTCACCTATCAGGATTTGACGGCGATGGGGATGTCCACGCCGATAACCTCCTCGCAGATAGCGGTTTTCGGCAACGGCGGCATGATGTTGCCGGAAGATAATTCCGACCCGCGCATCGATGACCTGCTGGAACTTCCCTTGGAAATGCACGACGGTGGCGACGGCACATTCGACAACGGCGACTATTTCCTATTCTATGGACAGTCGCCTCACCGTGTCGCTTACGATTCTGTCAGTGAGCACTTTACCCATGCCTACAACATCTATTCCGACTTCTCCTTCTATTTCGTGACCCAGACCTCGGGGGTAGGGGAGAAGAAACGTGTGCAAACTGTTAACAACGAGTCTCTTACCGAAAATGTGACGGTTCAGGATTTCACGTTCTTCGACTTTTACGAGGAGGACGTGACGAACCTTTGCGAATCGGGAAAGACCTGGTTGGGCGACCGTTACGACATCACGCAGACGCACAGCTACTCGTTCCAGACTCCGGGTTATCCTTCGGGTGCCGGCCGGATTTCCGTGCGCGGTGCGGCTACGGCCTCCACGCTCTCCAACTTCCAGGTTTCCGTCAACCAGAGCCAGGTCGGCAGTTTCAATTTGAAGGCGGCGACCGGTTCCCAGCTCGTCTGTCTCTCGACCGGCGATTTCACCTTCAACACCTCTTCTTCCAGTTTGAATGTGACCATAACGTACAACAAGCCAAACACTTCCGCTGTCGGCTATCTGGATTGGATTGAGGTTGAGGTGCCCTGTGCGCTGACGATCCGCAACGGCCAGACCGCCTTCCGCAATCCTTCCACCGTGGGGGATGGCAATGTCACGCGGTTCAACCTGCAGGGGGTGCAGACTTCCGCCTCGGTTTGGGATGTCACCGACCCGGGGCAGACTGTGCGCATCGCGCTGAGTGCCGACAACCAGGGAACCCACTTCAAGACGGCCACCTCCGACCTGCGGGAGTTTGTCGTTTTTGACGGTTCCAACTACTTTACAGTCAGGCCGTTGACAGCCGTTGCCAACCAGAATCTGCACGCCACGGGCAATGTCGATATGGTGATCGTGGCGCATCCCGATTTCTTGTCGCAGGCCAACCGGCTGGCGCAGTTCCGTGCTGAGAATGACGGACTTAGCGTAAAGGTGGTGACGCCGCAGCAGGTCTATAACGAGTTTTCGAGCGGCTCGCAGGATCCCATCGCCATCCGCGACTACATGAAGATGATTTACGACCGCACCAACAAGCAGTATCCCAAGTATTTGCTGCTGTTCGGCCGTCCCAGCTACGACTTCCGCGGCCGCGCCCAGGGAACCGCCCTCTATGTGCCCAATTTCGAGTACAACATCGAATATACGGATAATTCCGCGCCGCAATACAATTACATTTCGGACATCAAGTTCCAGTACACCGGCGACGATGCGTTGGGATTGTTGGATGACGGCGAGGGGTATAACGGCAACGGGCTTTATGACCTGGCCATCGGTCGTTTCCCGTGTACAACCGCTTCGCAGGCGGCGGTGGCGGTTGACAAGAGTATCCGTTACACGGAGAAGCGGAATTTGGTGGGGGAGAACTCCACGCAGGTCTCCAATTTCGGTGACTGGCGCAACATGATGGCGTTCGTGGCGGACGATGAGGAGGGCAACGACTTTGTCTATAATGCCGACCTCTTCTCCAAATATGTAGAGACTGACAATCCGAACATCAACTTCGACAAGATTTACCTTGACGCTTACCAGCAGGTTTCCAATGCCGGCGGGCAGCGTTATCCGGACGCGGTGACCGACATCAACAACCGGATGAACCGCGGCGCGTTGTTTTTCACCTACATCGGGCACAGCGGCAAGGACGGCTGGGCGGCGGAGCGTGTGCTGGAAAATTCCGACATCAGCAAATGGAACAACAAGTACAACCTCACGGCCATGATTTCGCTGTCGTGTACGTTCGCCTATTACGACCGGATGATCTCCTCGCCGGCGGATCTCATCTTCTTCAACAACGACGGGGGTGCCGTCGCGGTGATTGCCGCTGCGCGAGAGGCTTGGTCGCTGCCCAACAACCAGTTCGGCCGGATTTTCTTCAACCGGATGTTTGAAAAAGATGACGAAGGTAACTATCCGTCAATAAGCGACTTGCAACGGAGAGCCAAGAACCAGTACGGTCCGGTTTCCGGTGGCAGGGGCAACGATCTCTGTATGTTCGTCACCTTCGGGGATCCCTCCATCAAGTTGGCGGTACCCAAGTATAATATTGTAACGGATTCCATCAATTCCGAGGCCGTGGGCACCGATGTCGATACTATCCGCGCCCTTTCGAAAGTGACGGTCTGCGGGCGGGTCACGGACGACGACTTGCAGACGCTGACCGGCTTCAACGGCACCGTTTTTCCATCGGTGTACGACAAAAAGGTGATTGCCACCACCTTGGTGAACGACCCTGCCGCAAATTATTACCCTTTTGAGTTCGAGGTGCAGAAAAGTCTGCTCTTCAAGGGCAACGTGACGGTGAAGGACGGTCGTTTCCGCTTCACGTTCTACGTCCCCAAGGACATCGACTACACTTTCGGGAACGGCAAAATCAGCTATTATGCCCGTTCCGAACATGAGGATGCGGCGGGCGCATTTACGGACTTCATCATCGGTGGCATGGACACGAACGGGATTCAGGACGACGAAGACCCCGTCATAGAACTCTACATGAACGACGAGAACTTCGTCAACGGCGGCATCACGGGCACCAGTCCCACGCTGATTGCCAAGATTTCCGACAATTTCGGCATCAACACCACGGGCAACGGTATCGGTCACGACATGACCGGCGTGCTGGATCGCAATTCGGGCAGCAAGATTGTTCTGAACGACTACTACCAGACCGACAAGGACAGTTTCAACTGCGGTACGGTGCGGTATCAGCTGCAGAATCTGGCTCCCGGCGACCACACGATTTCCGTGCGGGCGTGGGATGTCAACAACAACAGTGCGGAGCGGGAGCTGACGTTCCGGGTGGTGAGCGAGGACAAGTTCGAGTTGCGGCATGTGCTGAACTACCCGAACCCGTTCACCACGCACACCGAATTCTACTTCGAGCACAACCAGCCCGGCGGCACCTTCGACATTCAGGTAAACATCTACACGATCTCTGGCAAGTTGGTTAAAACGCTGTATGACAGCCAGTACATGGAGGGCAATCGTTGCCGCGCCATCTCCTGGGACGGCTTGGACGACTATGGCGACAAGCTGGCGAAGGGCACCTACCTCTACCGTGTCCGCGTGAAGACCCAGGACGGTCAGACGGCCGAGGCGGTGGAGAAACTCGTCATTCTGTAGAGACACAAAATTTTGCGTCTCTACACCTGTGTAAGTCCTGTGTAAGTCCTGTGTAAGTCCTGTGTAGGTCCTGTGTGGGTCCGGTCAACCGATACTGTGTCATTAACCCTCTAACCTATAAAATACTGTATCCCAGTATGTTGTTGTCGAAGATGAAAAGAAGAAAATTTTTTTTTTTGACGATATATAATAAAAGCGGGAAATCGCCGTTAACGGGTAGATTTTTTTTGAAATAAATAAAGTAGTAATAATAAAAAACAACGAGAAACTATCAATGAATAAGCAAGTTATGAAAAAAGCAGCGACTGTCTTAACCTGTATTATCCTTCTCACTTTTGTACAAGGCTATGCGCAAAGCGGTAAAGGAGGAAACTCTAACGGTGATCATAACCTTATTGGTCAAGACTATTTGAACTCGATTACCACGGCGGTGCCGTTCCTTTCCATCGCTCCTGACTCCCGTGCCGGAGCTATGGGTGATATCGGTTGCGCCACTTCTGCCGACGCCAATTCCCAGAGCTACAACCCTGCCAAGTACGTCTTCAGCGAGAACCAGTTCGGTTTCAGCGTCTCCTACAGTCCGTGGTTGCGTCAGTTGGTGAACGACATCAACCTGGCTTATCTCGCCGGTTACTGGAGAATCACCGATATGGACGCCATCGGTATGTCGTTGCGTTATTTCTCTTTGGGCGACATCGAGTTCATGGACGAGAACGGTAACCCCATCAGCACCCAGAACCCCAATGAGTTCGCCATCGACTTCACCTACTCCCGTAAGCTGATCGATCAGCTCTCCATCGCCATCACCCCGCGTTTCATCTACTCCAACCTGACGGCTGGTCAGTTTGTGGACGGCGAGGAGACGAAAGCGGGTCTGGCCGGTGCTGCCGACATCTCCCTTTTCTATCAGCAGGATTTCTCCGCAAAGGGATTGGAGAACAGCACCTTGCGTGCCGGTCTCTGCATCTCGAATATGGGCAACAAGATGTCCTATTCCGCCGGAACGTTGCGCCGCGACTTCCTGCCCACCAACCTGAAGTTGGGTATCGGCTATGAGATGGATTTCGACGGCTATAACAAACTGGCTATCAACGGTGAAATCAACAAACTGTTGGTTCCCACTCCTCCGGTATATGCACACGACAGTGCCACGGGACAAATCATTTACGATGCGGCTGGCAATCCGGTCATTGCAGCGGGTATGGATCCTGAAGTCTCTGTCCCGCAGGGCATGATCCAGTCGTTCTATGATGCTCCGGGCGGTTTCAAGGAGGAGATGCGCGAGATCATGTGGGCGTTGGGCGCTGAGTACAGCTACCGCAACCTCTTCTTCGTGCGCCTCGGTTACTTCCACGAGAGCCAGTACAAGGGTAACCGCCAGTTCCTCTCCGTCGGTGCCGGCATCAAGTACAGCATCTTCGGTATCGATGTCTCCTATTTGATCGCCACCAAGCAGTACCACCCGCTGGCCAACACCCTGCGCTTCACCCTCAACTTCGACTTCGTCTCCGCCAACAAGAACGAAATCAAGCAACAAGGTCGGTTGAAATAGGCAATTGGCAAAAGGTAATAGGCAATAGTAGAGACGCAAAATTTTGCGTCTCTACATACCCACCTCCCATAAACTATAAACCCTAAACCTAAATGATGGATTTCCGAGTTGGATTCGGGTATGATTCCCATAGATTTGCCCCCGGCAGGCCGCTGGTCATCGGGGGCATTGTCATCCCATACGAGCTGGGATTGGCAGCGCATTCCGACGGCGATGTGCTGATTCACGCCGTGTGCGACGCGCTGCTTGGTGCCGCCGGTCTCAAGGACATCGGCACGTGGTTTCCCGACACGGATGCCGCTTACAAAAACGCGGACAGTACGCTCCTGCTCGCCAAGGTGGTGGAGCTGGTCCACGGAAAAGGGTGGCAGGTCAACAACCTCGACTGCACGCTCGTGTTGGAACGGCCGAAGATGAAACCGCACATTGACGACATCATCGCGAAGTTGTCGCAGCTGTTGGAAACCCCGACAGAGAACATCGCCGTGAAGGCCAAGACCAACGAGAAGATGGGCTTCACCGGCGCGGGCGAAGGCATCGCCGCCGTCGCCGCCGTGACCTTACGGAAATAGTGTTGGAAAAACCGTAGGCCAATAGCAAAAAGCCAACAGCCAAAAGCAAAAAAAATGTATCTTTGCCCGTTTTAAAACGAGTAAAAAAATGAGACGTTTCGTTCTTTCTACCTTATTGATTATCACGGTGTTATTCACGATGGCGCAGCCCAAGCCCATCAAAAACGTGATATTGATGATTCCGGACGGCACCTCCACGAGCCTTCTCTCGGCCGCCCGCTGGTACCAGACCTATCTGGATTCCACCCAAACCACATTGAATATCGACCCGTACATCTGCGGTCTGGTGCGCACTCATTCTTCGGATGCGCCGATTGGGGATTCTGCTCCCACGACCTCCTGTTACGTGTCGGGTATGCCTTCGCAGACGGGCTTTGTCTCCACGTATCCCGTCGCCACCGACCATGACTTGGTGCCGGTTGACGCCGCCCGCGCCTACCAGCCGTTGGCCACGATTTTGGAGGCTGCCAAGATCCAGCAACACAAATCGACCGGTCTGGTCTTCACTTGCGAGTTCCCGCACGCCACTCCCGCTGACTGCTCTGCCCATTCCTACAAGCGCGGCAGATACAGCGTGATTGCCCCGCAGATGGTGCACAACCATATCGATGTCGTGATGGGCGGCGGTGTCAAGTATCTCAACGAGACCTATCAGAACGATTTGAAGAGCGCTGGCTACAATGTCTATCTCGATGATATCCAAGGGTTCCGGAATTGTACCAAAGCTCCGGTCTGGGCTTTGTTTGCGGAAACTTCCATGCCGTATTGGTTGGAGGCCGACAAACAGCAGACCCCCTCTTTGGCGGAGATGACCCGCAAGGCGATTGACCTGTTGTCGAAGAACGAGAACGGCTTCTTCCTGATGGTGGAGGGCAGCAAGGTCGATTGGGCCGCGCACGACAATGACGCCAAGAACGCCATCATCGAGTTCCTCGAATTTGACAAGGCCTGTGGCGAGGCGCTCCGTTTCGCCGAGAAGGACGGTCAAACCGTGGTTCTCATCGTGCCCGATCACGGTACCGGCGCGGTGACCCTCGGCAACCCCAAAGCCAGCCGTGACGGCTACGACAAGCTGTCGCTGCAGCAGCTGATGAGCCCCATCGACAACTACAAACTCTCGAATTGGTCGATGGGCGAGAAACTGAAAAAGGCCGACACCACGGAATGGCCGCAGCTTTTCGAGACCTACTTCGGGTTCACCCCGCAACCGGCTGAAATCACCTATCTGACCACCGGCAGCGACTACAGCAACTCCCCGATTCCCTACGAGCAGCGCAAGAACAACCTCTCGGTGTGCAAGATGCTCAGCCAGATTCTCTACAACCGTACCTACTTCGGTTACACCACCTTCGGACACACGGGCGAGAATGTCTTCTTGGCCGTCTATCATCCTCAGAATGACAGACTTGTGGGTGTTCCTACCAATATTGAGGTCAACAAATATCTTTGTCGCCAGATGAACCTTACCGGTGCGTTGGAACCCCTGACGGAGGAGATTTACGCCGACCATCATCAGGTTTTTGAAGGTTTCGACATCCGGATTGACAGTGTGGACAAGTACAACCGCCGTCTGGTCGTCAAAAACAAGCGGAACGTGCTGATTGCGGACAGTTACGCCAACTACGTCACCATGAACAACAAGCGCGTGGACCTGAATTCCGTGGTCGTTTATGTCGATAAGAACAACACGTTCTATCTCCCGAAGGAGTTGCGGGAACTGATGTTTTTAAAATAATGTCGGATATATAATTTTTTCACGCACTTAACGTTAATCCCGTTCAAGAAAAATTAAAACAAATCAATATGGAAACCACGAGTTCGATGAATTATGCAGGGCAGAATCAGAATGCCAATCAGGAGAATCCCTTGAAGAAATGGGTGATTATTTTGGGTGCTTTAGCGGGATTGTTCCTGTGCAGCACGCTTTATCTGGCCTTTTTCGCCAAACCGACGACGAACAAGGTGTACCAGCAGGTGGAGAGCCAGAACATGGAGCTGCAGAGCGAGCTGGATTCGCTTCTGGCGGAGCATAACCGCATCAAGGAGCAGTACGGCGAGCTTTCCGACCAACTCAGCGAGAAGGACAGCATCATCATGGCCAGTGCCGCCGAGATTGAGAAGCTGATCAATTCGCAGGCCGACTACAACCGCATCAAGAAACAGCTGGCGCGTCTGCAGAACATCTCCCAAGAGTACGTCAAGGAGATGGATCAGCTCTATCAAGAGAACAAGGCGCTGAAGGAAGAGAACCAACAGGTTCGTGCCGACCTTGAGCAGGAGCGCGAGGTGACCCGGAACATGCAAAAGTCCAACGACGACCTGTCGCAGAAGATCAGCAACGCGGCCGTTTACAAAGCCTACAACATCAAGAGTGCCGGCTATCTGGTGCGCAATAAGGGCACCGAGGAACCGACCGACAAGGCCAACAAGGTGAAACGCATCAAGACGACGCTGATGTTGGGTGAGAACTCCCTGATCGAGCCCGGTCCGGTGAATGTCTATTGCCGTATCGCCATCCCTGAGACGGGCAAGGTCCTCACGATGGGTTCCGGCGACACCTATTCGTTCGTGCACAACGGCCAGCGTCTGCAGTATTCCTGCAAGACGGTGATCAATTACAAGAACAAGGCGGAGAACGTCACCCTGAACTGGGATTTGATGTCCGACGACAAAGCCATCAAGGGGCAGTACAACGTGCAGCTCTACACCGACGACCAGTTCCTCGGTGAGACCTCTTTCACGCTGCGATAGTTTTTCAAGAACTTTAATATCAACGAATTATCATGGTTAGTAGGCATTATTTGCGAATCAAGACGATGCAGGCGCTCTACGCGTACAACGCCAATCCGAAGGCGACGGTGCGCGGGTATGAGACGGACCTGGTGAAGACGGTGCGCGGGTGCTACGAACTCTTCCTGTGGTTGTTCGCCCTGCTGCCGGAAATCGCTTTCTACCGCATGAAGAAGCTGGAGAGCATGAAGGAGAAGTACAACCCGACGGACGAGGATTTGAACCCGAACATGAAGTTTGTGGAAAACCGCGTGATCCGTCAGATGGAGACCAACAAAACTCTCCAGGTGCTTTGGCCGAAACACCATATCCTGTGGGAGGACGACACCGACCTGATCGCCAATCTGTTTCGTGAAATTGAACAGCTTCCTGAGTATCAGGAGTATATGTCCACACGGGAGAGCGACTATGCGGAGGACAAGAAAGTGGTGCTCGCCGTCATTGAGAAGGTCTTCGCGCCTAACAATCTGTTGCATTGGTTTTTAGGCGAGAAGAACACCCACTGGATCGATGATTACGAAGAGGCGATGCTGATGTTCTATCAGAATGTGAAGGATTTCAAGGAGAGCAAGGGCGATGAATGCCGGATCGATTCGCTGTTCAAGAGCGACGAGGACGAGCAGTTCTGCCGCGAGCTTTTCCGCAAGACGGTGGAACATGCGTCGGAATACACCGAGATGATCGAAGGGAAGCTGCAGAACTGGGAGTTGGAGCGCGTCATCAGCATGGACATGCTGCTCATGCAAATGGCCCTCTGCGAACTGTTGGAGTTCCCCTCCGTCCCCATCAAGGTCACACTGAACGAATACATCGAGATTGCCAAATGGTACAGCTCCGACAAGAGCAAGGTCTTCATCAACGGCATCCTCGACCGCCTGATCGTGGATTTGCACGACAGCGGCAAGTTGGTGAAAACGGGACGGGGGCTGTATCAGAATTGACGTGAGACGTGGGACGTGGAACGTGAGATGTGGGACGTGGGACGTGAGAATAGAGAGACAAAGTCTAAAAACAAAACCAACGAGATTATGAAGAAACTTACGATATTATTGGCGATTGTGGCAATGGTAGTGTGTGGTTGCCATCAGAAGCCCGCGAAGGAGGGTGATTTCACAGTGGAGGATGTCCACATTCCGCAGACGGCGGAAGGTTTGTCAGCGAAAGAGGCGGAGAAGATGCCCGTCATTTCGTTTGAGACCACCACGTATGATTTCGGCGATGTGGTTGAGGGTGAGCGGCTTACCTACAACTTTAAGTTTAAGAACACGGGTAAGTCGAACCTGATTATCTACTCGTCGGAAGCCACGTGCGGATGTACCACCTCCCAGCCCCCGAAGGCGCCTGTGCGTCCCGGGGAGAGCGGCGAGATTACGGTGACGTTCGATTCCAAAGGGCAGAAGGGCAAGGTGCAGAAGCGCATTCTGGTGGGGGCCAACACCTATCCGGCGGAGACCATCCTCACCATCACAGCCAATGTTTCATCAAGTACGTGAATAGTGAATAGTGAATGGTGAATAGTGAATTGTGAGTGTAATGATCAAATCACAAATCACAAATCACAAAGAATAAATCACAAAGAATAAAAACAAATTAAGAACCAAATTTTATGATTATGCTGAACACAATTTTACCTTTGTTACAGGCAGGTTCCGGTGCTGCGCCGGCCGGCGGTATGGGCGGTGGTTCCTCCATGCTCATTTTCCTTCTGCTGATGATCCTGATTTTCTACTTCTTCATGATTCGTCCGCAACAGAAGAAGCAGAAAAAGATCGAAGAGGCCCGCAACAGCCTGCAAAGAGGCGACAAGGTGGTCACCATCGGCGGCATTCATGGCAAGATCGTGGATGTGAAGGATCGCACCTTCACCATTGAAATCGCCCATGACGTGCGCATCGAGGTCGATAAGGCCGCCATCTCTTTCAACGAGGCCGAACTGGGCAAGAAACCCGAGGCTGCGAAAGAGGAAAAAACCGAAGAGAACGCCTAAGCCATGACGGAGAGTAAGAACCGCATACCGGTGAAGCTCCCTTCACTGGCCTTTATTGTGTGCCTGCTGATTTCCATCGCCTGCTGGCTGTTGGTGACGCTGTCGAAGGACTACAAGATGACCTACGACTACAAGCTGGTGTGCGAGAATCTGCCCGAAGGCCGCAAGTCCGTGACGGCTTCCGATACGGTTATATCGTTGACTTTCAACCAGAAGGGGGTACTCTATCTGACCAAGCCTTTTCGGGAGAAAGAGAAAACGGTGACCATTTCGGTCAGTGACCTGATCAAGCCGAAAAACAAGGTGACCGTTTATTCGTTCACCAACAAGGAACTGTGCGATTTTCTGATTGCCAACAATTTCGGACCGGATTTGCAGGCGGTGTCAGCGCCCGAGGTAATCACTTTCTATCTGCGCTAACATGTTTAAGATCGGGCTCACAGGCGGCATCGGGACGGGGAAGACCTATCTGTCCAAGCATTTCCGCGACATGGGGATTCCCGTCTATTACGCGGACGATGAGGCAAAAAAGCTTTATCGTCAGCCGTCGTTTTTGGCCGATATGCGTGCGAGATTTCCCGATGAGCGGTTATGGCTGGCGGATGGTTCGCTGAATATGTCCGAACTCTCGCAATCGTTTGCCGATGAGGGTTTCCTGAAACGGTTGAGCCATTTTGTGCACCCCTATGTGATGCGCGATTTCGAGCGTTGGGCGGCGGAACAGAATGCCCCCGCGGTCATGATGGAATCGGCTATCATCTACGAATATGATTTAGTTTCCTATTTTGATAAAATCATCGTGGCCGATGCGCCGGAAACCTTGAGAATCAAAAGGATAAAATTGCGCAATCCGCATCTCACCGAAGAGGAGATCCAGCAACGCATCTCCCGCCAGATACCGCAGGAGGAGAAATGTTGCAAGGCGGATTTGGTGGTGTGCACGGGAGAGACGTATGCGGAAGGTAGGGGCGAATAATTATTCGCCTCTACAGAGGAACCGTTAACAATGTCTTGTATTCCGGACCGTCTTTATGTAGGAAACTCTGATAGAGATTCAATTTGTCAATCATCAGATCCTGCGCGAAAGGAGACTTTTGCGCATTTTCTATATAATCCCAAAATTTGTGTTTGTCGTGCAGGTTTTTGATGCGACCCAAGGTGATGTGCGGCACGAAATTGCCGTAGTTGGACTCGAAACCGAGTGTCTGCAATTTCGGTTCCAACTCTTCGAACAGCTGTCGGAAGGGCTCGAAATGGTCGAACCCCAACCAGATTACCTCCGGGTGGTAGTGACTCCCGAATATCCCTATTTTGTTGACGGTGAGGTTGAAAGGATGGCTCTCGGCGCACACTTCCGTTAATGCTTTGCGGATGTCGGGCACCCGTTGCGGCGGGGTCGCGCCCAAGAACCGCAAGGTCAGATGCCGTACATCATCCTTCACCCACACGATGTCGTCGTGGCGCAGGCGGAAACGCAAATCGGCAGAGATCTTTTGGATCTCCGCCGACAGCGTGATTACCGGAGTGGCGATGAACAGCCGTTTCATTCGCCCTTGGTGTTCTGGTTGTGGAAGCGCCACAGCTTGTTGTAGAGGTGTCTGCGCTCGGGTCCGATCACGTTGTGGTCGTGAACGGTATAGACGAAGTACTCCAACTCGACGTCATCGCTGACGGCTTGGCGGAGCAGCTCCAACGTATGTTGTTGAACGACAGTGTGGTCCTGGGCACCGTGCATCACTAACAACGGGCACTTCACGTTCTTGATTTTCGGGATGATGTTGGCGTTGGCATAGCCGGAAGGGTTCTCTTGCGGGGTGTCCATGTAACGTTCACCGTACATCACCTCGTACCATTCCCAGTTGACCACGGGACCGCCGCAGGAAGCCGCCTTGAAGGCTTCGGGATGCGCGGTGATCAGTGACAACACCATGAAGCCGCCGTAACTCCAGCCATCCAATCCGATGCGGTCAGCATCCACGTAAGGCAGTGATTTCAAGTACTCTACGCCGCACATCTGGTCTTCGACCTCACGCACGCCCAAGTTGCGGTGGATGCACTTTTCAAACTCCGCGCCACGGTTCTGCGTGCCGCGGTTATCCAGCGTGAAGACGATGTAGCCCTGTTGCGCCATGAATTCCAGGAAGATGCCGCCGGAGAGGTACTGGTTGGTCACCAATTGGGAATGCGGGCCGCCATAGACATACAGGAAAACCGGGTATTTCTTGCTCTTGTCCATATTCGGCGGGGTGATCATGCGGCACCACAGCGAGTCGCCTTCCTTGTTCACGATGGGGAAGATTTTGGTGTCGCCGAGTTGCATCACGCCGAAGGGGCTCTTCGCGGTGAGCAACGTCCTGAGTGTCTTGCCGTTGTTATCCACCAACGAGATGATTCTCGGGATGGTCGGATTGCTGTAATAGTCAATGAAATAGGCCTTTGATTTGCTGAAAACGGGACGATGTACGCCATCCGCGTGGGCGAGGCAGGTGAGCGCGCCCTTGTCGATGTTGACCTTGCAAACGTATTTGTTCACGGGCTTTTCTAATGGGGCGGTGAAGTAGATGTTCTTTTCATCCTTGTCCATGCCGTAGTATTGGCAAATGTCGAAACGGCCATCCACCACCTTCTTCACCAATTTGCCGTCGGAGGTGTACATGTAGAGATGTTTCCAGCCGTCGCGGTCGCTGAACCAGAGGAAGTTGCCGTTTTTCATGAAGATCATACGTTCTGTAGGCTCCACATAGCGGTTGTCGCGCTCCTCGATGAGAGTGGCCAGTTTCTTGCCGGTTTGCAGGTCGTAGCGGATCAATTTGGAGTGGTTCTGCTCGCGGTTGAGGTGCGAAATGTAGAGGTATTGCTCGTCGGGGGAGAAGGTGACGTTGGTCAGGAACTCGCCGTCGGCTTTGTCGGTGAGGATGTAGTGATACACGGGGCTGCCCTTTTCAGCGGATTTCGCCACATCGAAGATGCCGACTTTCACCACGTGCGAGGTGCGACCGGCCATCGGGTATTTGATGTTCTCGACGGTCGCGATGGGCGTGCCGGTGTTCACAAGCGGGTAGTCCTCCACCATGCTCTCGTCCATGCGGTAGAAGGCGATGTAGTTGCCGTTCGGGGAGATGTACTGTCCCTCGTCGATGCCCCATTCGCTGCGGTGAACCGTTTCGCCGAAGACGATGTGCTCGCCCGTGTCGGGACAGAGCAGCACCGGCTTGAAGCCGTTCAGCGCACTCTGCACGAACACGCCTTTGTCGTTCTTGATGACGAACACCTGATGCTTGATGTCTTGGTCAATCACGTCATCCGCATTCACTTGGTCGAACGACTGCGTGGTGATTTTGTCTTTCAGCACGGTGACGGTTTTGTTGTCTCTGGGGAAGTAAAGGGTGTTGGCATCGATCCATTCGTAGCCGATGGGACTGGAGATTTCGTGCGCCTTCTGAGAGGGGGCGGCGAGGAAGACGGTCTCCTTGCCGTTCTTGGCGTTCACCAGTATGATGTTCTGGTCATCGTCGATGTAAGAATACTGGTCTGCACCAGGTTGCCACGCGATGCCTCGGATGTTGTCGATGACGTAGCGTTTGGAAAAATCGATGGTCTGTCCGAAAACGGGGACCAAAAGCATCGCGAAAAGGATGCTCATCAACAGGGTGATTCTTTTCATATTCAGTGTTTTATAAATTCGTACAAAGGATGGTGCAAAAGTACATTTTTTTCTGTTGCCTCTTGCCTTTTGCCTCTTGCCTAAAAAATACTATCTTTGCGCCAAAATTTGACGAACGGAATGAAAACACTGCGACAAGAATTCTTGGCCCATATCGGACAGACTTCGCCGGAACCGCTGCTCATCGAGGTGGCCCGGGCGGAAGGCGTCTATTTCTATACCCCGGAGGGCAAACGCTACTACGACCTCGTGTCGGGCGTTTCCGTGAACAACGCGGGGCACGCCAACCCGCAGGTGGTCGCCGCTGTACAGCGGCAAGCGGCTGACTATATGCATATTATGGTCTATGGCGAGATGGTGGAACGGCCGCAGGTGCAGTATGCCACCCAAATCGCCAGCCTGCTGCCCGACCCGTTGGACAGCGTCTATTTCGTCAACTCGGGCAGCGAGGCGGTGGAGGGGGCGCTGAAGTTGGCGAAACGCTACACCGGCCGGCACAAGATGATGTCGATGCACTGCGCCTACCACGGCTCCAACCACGGCTCGCTCAGCATGATGGCCTCCCCCGAGGGCGACACCTGGAAGGCTCCCTTCCAGCCGCTGCTCCCCGACGTGGAGTACCTCTGGTTCAATCACTTCGACGACCTCAACCGCATTGACGACCAAACCGCCTGTGTGTTAGTGGAACCGGTGCAGGGCGAGGCGGGGGTCATTCCCCCGAAAGAGGGATACCTGCAGGCTCTCCGCAAACGCTGCGATGAAACCGGCACAATGCTGATATTCGACGAGATACAGACGGGAATGGGGCGCACCGGCAGCCTCTTCGCCATGCAGAAATACGGGGTCACGCCCGACATTGTCTGCCTCGCCAAGGCCTTCGGCGGCGGGATGCCCCTCGGCGCGTTCGTCTCCTCGAAGGTAATCATGGATTCCCTGCAAAGCAATCCCGTGTTAGGCCATATCACCACTTTCGGCGGACACCCGGTCTGCTGTGCCGCCGGCCTCGCCGCCCTGAACTATATTTTGGATAACCGCCTCGTGGAAGATGTCGAGCGGAAAGGCAGACGGTATGAGGAGGCACTCGAAAACGCCCCGCACGTGCAGGAAATCCGCCGAAGCGGTCTCCTGATGGCCGTCGAACTCGGCTCCTCCGACAAACTCTTCCAAATGATGGTCCTCTTCAAGGAACACGGCATCATGAGCGACTGGTTCCTCTTCTGCGACACCGCCTTCCGCATCTCCCCTCCGCTGACGATCTCGAATGACGAGATTGACGACTCGTGTCGGATTATTCTGGATTGTTTGAATTGCATTTGATGATGAACCGATGATGACGCAGACCGACATATTGCAGACCCCCATCGAATTCCTGAAAGGGGTGGGCGAAAAGCGGGGTGCTGTGCTCCGAAAGGAGTTCAACATCCAGACGTTCAACGACTTGCTATACTATTTCCCCTACCGCCATATTGACAAGTCGCACGTGTATCACGTGAGCGACATTGTGAACGATGGCGGGTATATACTCCTGCGCGGCACCATCAGCAATGTGCGGTTGGTCGGGCAAATGCGGTCGATGCGGCTCACGGCGACCTTCACCGACGAGACAGGTTCCATCGAATTAGTGTGGTTCAACGGCATACGGTGGGTGCAGGATGTGCTGAAATCCCGTAACGTGTTCGTGATTTTCGGGAAACCCACTCTCTTCAACGGGCGGTGGAACATCACCCATCCGGAGTTGATCGACCCAAATCAGCAGGAGAGTTCGCCCATTTCGCTGCGGTTCCAGCCGATGTACAACACCTCCGAGACCGCCAAGAAGAAGTCGCTGGATTCCAAGGCGGTTGCCAAGTTGACCGCCAACCTCCTGACGCAGGTCAAGGATGTCATTCCCGAGACGATGCCCCGCGAGATGGTGGAGGAACTGCATTTGATGACGCTCCGCGACGCGCTCGTCAACATCCATTACCCCGAGGACAACCAGAAACTCTCGCAGGCCACCCTCCGCCTGAAATTCGACGAGCTCTTCTTCACCCAACTCAAAATGCTGAAGCTCAAGCTGATCAACACTAACCGGTTCGAGGGGTTTGTCTTCAGTCAAGTGGGGCACAATTTCAATACTTTCTATAAGGAATGTCTGCCGTTCGATTTGACCAACGCGCAAAAGCGGGTGCTCAGGGAGATTCGCGGCGACGTGGGCAGCGGACACCAGATGAACCGGCTGTTGCAGGGCGATGTGGGCAGCGGCAAGACCATCATCGCGCTCTTCAGCATGCTGTTGGCCATCGACAACGGTTACCAGGCCTGCCTCATGGCCCCGACCGAAATCTTGGCCACCCAGCATTACGAGAAAATCAGCAAACAGCTGGAACCCTTGAACTTACGGGTTGAGTTTTTGTCGGGCTCGACCAAAATGGCCAAACGCAAGCAGATTCTGACGGATTTGCGAAACGGGCAGGTCGATATTCTCATCGGCACCCACGCACTTATTGAAGACAACGTGGTTTTCAGTAAGTTGGGACTGGTGGTGATTGACGAGCAGCATCGTTTCGGGGTAGAGCAACGGGCAAAGCTGTGGCGCAAAAGCGGGGCCATCCCGCCGCACATCCTCGTGATGACGGCCACCCCGATTCCGCGCACCCTCGCCATGACCCTCTACGGCGACCTTGATGTCTCTGTGATTGACGAGCTGCCCGCGGGCCGGAAACCCATCATCACGCAGCATTATTACGAGAAGGACCGGCTCAAAATGTTCGGTTTCCTGAAGCAACAGATTGCGGAAGGACGGCAGGTCTATGTCGTTTATCCGCTGATTCAAGAGTCGGAAGCGCTGGATTTGCTTGACCTGCAGGCCGGTTACGAGGCCATCGAACGCAGTTTCCCGCCGCCGGAATACAGTATCGGGGTGGTACACGGGCGGATGAAGGCCGAGGAGAAGGACTACATCATGAACCATTTCAAGAAGAACGAGATACAGATTCTGCTCTCCACCACGGTCATCGAGGTGGGCATTGACGTGCCGAATGCCACGGTGATGGTGATTGAGAACGCCGAACGGTTCGGACTGTCGCAGTTGCACCAGCTGCGCGGGCGCGTGGGCAGGGGCGGCAACCAGTCCTACTGCATCCTCATGTCCAAGTACGAACTCTCCAACGAGGGTCGCAAACGTCTGCAGGCCATGGTGGAGACCAACGACGGTTTCGAAATCGCCAACTTCGACCTGCAACTGCGCGGTCCCGGCGACATCCAAGGGACGCGACAGAGCGGCATGCTGGATTTCAAGATCGCCGACCTTACCAAAGATGAGAAATTGGTGGCTTATACCCGCAACTACGCGCAGCAGATTCTCGAAAAGGATCCCGACCTCTCGCTGCCCGAGCACGCTCGCCTTGCCGAAACACTGGAGAAGATGATGCAGCGGGACACGAATTGGAGTATTATTAGTTAAGGGTTACATGGTTATAGGGAGATAATGTCACAAATCACAAATCACAAGTCACACGTCACAAAAAAATGTACTTTTGCGGCTGAATTAAAAACCAAACCTATTATGAAAAAAATCATTCTGTTATCCGTGATAATGGTGGCCTTCGTTTGGGGTGCCTGTGCACAGGGGGCCGATTATGACAAGAGCGGGAGGATGTCCTCCACGTTCATCAAGGATCCCGGTGTCGGTTCCCGCGTCAACTTCGGCGTGACGTTCGCCCCGACCATTTCGTGGATGTATCCGCATACGGAAGGCTACGAAAAGAACGGGGCCATTATGGGCATGCGCTACGGTATCAACCTCAATATCAACCTGACCCAGGGGAAGAATTACTATTTCTCGACGGGTGTCTTTGCGGAGCATACCGGTGGCAAGATGAAGTTCCTGGACATCATCCCGATATGGTCGCTCGGCATCTCCGCCGACAGCACTCCCACGCAGCGCACCTATCGCTCCATCTATCTCACTGTCCCGACGATGATCACCATGAAGACCAACTCCATCGACAACTTCTACATTTGCGGTAATGCGGGTTTGCTCCACAGCTTTAACCTGTATGCCTCGAACACTGATAGTTATATGTTCGGCACCGAACTTTGGTCGCGTGAGAAGCTTGCTTCCGATGAAGTCGCCCTGTTCAAGGAATCCTTCATTTTGGGTGTCGGCTTTGAATATTCGGTGACCCCGGCCATGCGTGCGGGGGTGATGATCAACTATGTGCAGTCGTTTTCCAACTATTTCAAGGGGAAAGGCAAGGCGCAGAACAGCTTCAGCAAACTTGACCAGCGCGCTAATATAGGCAGTGTAGAAATTGCCCTGAACATCAACTTCTTCTAACCGGTATGAAGTTCATTTGCATTGGTCGGAACTATGCGGCGCACGCGGCGGAGCTGCATAACGCGGTGCCGACACAGCCGGTGTTTTTCCTGAAACCCGAATCCGCCATCACGCGCTGCAACCGTCCCTTCTTCCTGCCCGACTTTTCCGACGAGATTCACTACGAAACCGAGATTATCGTGAAAATCAATCG
Organism: Bacteroidales bacterium; assembly: GCA_017962275.1. Lineage (GTDB taxonomy): Bacteria > Bacteroidota > Bacteroidia > Bacteroidales > WCHB1-69 > F23-D06. Next base: position 14,761 of record JAGCVQ010000059.1, on the reverse strand, counting down.
GCTGGGGAAGTGCATCGACGAGAAATTCGCTCATAAGTACTATGACGAGATCGGTCTCGGGGTGGATTTCACGGCCCGCGACATCCAGCGGAGATGCATGGCCGAGGGCGAGCCTTGGGAAATTGCCAAAGCTTTCGACGGGTCCGCTGTGGTGGGCAAGTTCCTTCCCAAAACGAAATTCGCGGATGTGCAGGACCTCCACTTCCACCTTCTGCTGAACGGCGAGAAGGTGCAGGCGGGGCATACCAAGGAGATGCTCTTCTCCATCGACACGCTGATTTCCTACGTTTCCCGCTTCATGACGCTGAAGATGGGAGACATCCTGTTTACCGGAACGCCCGTCGGAGTGGGCCCGGTGCACATCAACGACCATCTGCAGGGTTTCCTGGAGGACGAATGCCTTTTCGATTTCAAAGTGAAGTGAGACGTGAGACGTAAGATGTGAGATTCTGGAATTGGTGTTCCTCGTCAAAGTCAACAGTCAAAGTAACATAAACAACAAACAGGTTAATCTTATACATATACTTAAAAACAGTGAGATTATGAACGTAAAATCCAGACTTGTTCTGATGAATTTCCTCCAGTTTGCCGTCTGGGGGGCGTATTTGACCTGCATGGGCACCTACCTGCACACGCACGGATTGGGCCGACAGATCGGTGTCTTCTATTCGATACAGGGCATCGTCTCCATCTTCATGCCCGCCATCATCGGCATTTTGGCGGATCGATGGATTCAGGCGCAGAAGATGTTGGGCATCAGCCATCTGATTTCGGGCGCGGCGATGATTTGTGCCGGTCTGTACGGATTGGGTGCGGGCGATGCGGTGCAATTCGGTCCGCTGTTCACGTTATACACCATCGGCGTGGCGTTTTATATGCCCACCATCGCGCTATCCAATTCGGTAGCGTACTACGCGTTGGAAGAGGCCGGCCTTGACCGCGTGAAGCATTTCCCCCCGATTCGCGTCTTCGGCACCATCGGCTTCATCGTGGCGATGTGGTGTGTTGACCTGCTGGGCTTCCAGGCGAAAGCCTCTCAGTTCGTGATGAGCGGATGCATCGGCCTCGCGTTGGGACTCTATGCGTTCACCCTGCCGGCGTGCAAAAGCAATTCGGACGGCAAGGTCACCTCGGTGGTGGATATGTTCGGTTTACGGGCCTTCACGCTCTTCAAACAGAGAAAGATGGCGGTTTTCTTCGTCTTTTCGATGCTCTTGGGCGTTTCGTTGCAAATCACGAACGGTTTCGCCAACCCGTTCCTGCACAGTTTTGGCCACCTTCCGGAATATGCGGACACCTTCGGCGTGAAGCACGCGAACATGCTGATTTCGCTTTCGCAGATTTCCGAGACGTTGTGTATCTTGCTGATTCCCTTCTGCTTGAAGCGGTTCGGCATCAAGAAAGTGATGCTGATCGCCATGTTTGCGTGGGTGTTGCGCTTTGCTTTCTTTGGTTTGGGCAACCCAGGACCCGGCGTGTGGCTCTTCATCCTTTCCTGCATCGTCTATGGTGTCGCTTTCGACTTTTTCAACATCAGCGGTTCGCTCTTTGTCGATCAGCAGACGGATGCCTCCATCCGCTCTTCCGCGCAAGGGCTGTTCATGCTGATGACGAACGGAATCGGTGCCACCATCGGAACGTTCGGCGCACAAGCGGTTCTTAATCATTTTGTCTTCAACCCGTTGCGGCACGGTGCGGAACCGACGGCGATTATGCAAGGTTGGTCTAACGCATGGTTCGTCTTCGCCGCTTACGCCTTGGTGGTCGCGGTGACATTTATCTTCGCCTTCAAAGAAGAAGAGGGAACGACTCCTACTGAAGCGTAATTGTGTATTTTTTCTTGATAATACCATTGTAGAGACGCAATATTTTGCGTCTCTACTGTTATTTCACTCGCAACTTTTGTCCTTCAACAATCCGGTCGGCATTCTTCAGATTGTTGAGTTTCATGATCTTATCCACGGTGGTGTTGTATTTCACCGAAATGCGGTAGAGATTCTCGCCCGCCGCGACCGTGTGGTAAACGGCCTCCCCATTCTCGGCCTGAGGTTGAGGTTTCGGCTGCGGCTGCTCCGCAGGTTGTCCTGAGACTTCCGGCGATTGTGTGTCCGGATCCACACTCAACTTTTTGGGCTGCGGTTCCTTCTCGGCTTTCTCCTCTTTGACCGGCTCGGGTTTGATGTCGGGGGAGGCGGCTTTCGGGTTCGGAGCCGAGGGTTTCCAACTGCCTACTTCGTTGATTGGAAGGATGTTGAAGTCGCGGGACATCAGCGCCATGTTATTCTGTAGTATATCCTCTTCGTCGAAGTCGATGACCAACTCCGGATCGAAATACTCGTTCATGAAGCGCGTTTCGAAGTGCAGAATGCACTCTTTGGCGTTGCCGGAAGTGCCGGTCTGCCCGATTACCTGTCCTGCCTTGACGATTTGGTTGGGCTTGACGCACAGCTTGTCGAGGTGGGCATAGACGGTTTCGAGGCCGTTGTAGTGGCGCACCACCACCATGAGACCGTAGTCGCCATAGTACTTGGCCATGCGTACCACACCGTCGAAGCAGCTCTTGACTAACGTTTGCGGCTCGGTTTTCAGGTCGATGCCGGGATGGAAACCGCCGCTTTTGGTCTCGCCGTAAGTCAGCCGCACCTTGTCGAACTGGCACGGCATCACAAACGGGTTGTTGGCGTCCTGCACCAGCATCAGCATCAGCCGGTCGTTGGAGAAGGGAATCTCCAGCATCCGGCTCCGCAGATGGTTCGTGTCCCAGTACCGTTGATAAAGGCTGTAGGCCGGGATTTCATACGGTTCTGATACAGAAGGATAGGAGGCTAACTGCCGTACCACCTCTTTCGGGGCGGATAGTGAATCTGCCAGCGCGATATTCTGGGAATAGGGGGTGATATCCAGATTCTGCGCCGTCACGGTGGCGGCGAAAAACAGCAGTATCAGAAGGTGTAACTTTCTCATTATTCGGTTTTTAATTGTTCAATGATCCGGGTGGAGGAGAATCCCTCCACGAAAGGTAAGGTGGTGACGGTGCCGCCGTTCCGCGTCACGAAATCCGCACCGACAATCTGGTCAAGGGCGTAATCACCCCCTTTGACCAACACGTCCGGCCGTACCGTTTCGATGAGTTTCTTGGGCGTGTCTTCTTCGAAGACAATCACATAGTCGATGCAGGAGAGTGCCGCCAACACGAAAGCCCGTTCTTTCTCGCCGTTGATCGGTCGTGAGGGACCTTTCAGCCGCCGCACGGAATCGTCGCTGTTCAACCCGACCACGAGAATGTCCCCCAACGCTTTGGCTTGCAGCAGATAATGCACATGTCCGAAGTGCAGCACGTCGAAACAGCCGTTCGTAAAGACGATTTTCTGTCGGTGCAGTTTAACGGCGTTCTCCACAAAGAAGTCGCGGGAGACGATTTTCTGTTCAATATTATTATTAAGAAGCGGACGGACCATTTTCTTCGGGAATTACGGATGCATCGTGGCGTTTGTAGAAAGACGTGACGACGAGGGAGAAGAGTCCGAGGACCAGGGATACAGCGGTTTGCAGGATCCAGCCAATCCAACCGGCGGCGAGGCCTTGCGTGTAGGAGACACCGTAAAGCATGACGATGCCGGCGGTGATGAGCGGGTATGCGCCCAATCCGCCTTGGGAGATGATGAAGGCGATAGTGCCGAAAACCAGCACGGTGAAGGCCGCGCCGGGCCCGACATGCTGCAGGTAGGGCAGGGCGTGGAAGAAGAAATAGACCCCGAGGAAGTAACTGACCCACATCGCGACGGTCCAGAAGACGAAATGCCACGGGTTGGGGATGTCCTTGATGGAGACGAAGCCATGCCAAATGCCTTTGAAGAAGTTGGCGATTTTCACGAGAGCGGGCTTCTTCTGCCACCAGTTGCGCGTGACGCGAATGAGGACAATCAGCAGGATGACAAGCAGAATGATCGCATATATCAGATAGTTGCCTACGTAGCTGAGACCCTTCTGCGCGAACCAATCCTGAAGGGTGGTACCAGTGCTCTGATCCACAACGAGTTGCGACAGCAGACCGTTGTTCAGCAGCATCGCGATGACGAGCAGGAAGAGCCAGCAGACCACATCGACGGCGCGTTCGAGGATGACCGTGCCGAGGGTTTTCTGGAAGGGGATGTTCTCGTAGCGTTGGAGGAAAGTGCAGCGGAGAATCTCGCCGAGGCGGGGCAGGGCGAGGTTGGCCAGATAGCAGACCATCACGGAATAGAACATCATCGAGAAGCGTGGTTTGTAGTGGATGGATTTCAGCAGGAGCTCGGCACGGGCGGCACGAATGAGGTCCGCCGCCACAATGGCCGCCACCGAAAGCGAAATGAAGAGCCAGCCGTGGGGATTGTTGACCAACGACATCGATGAAAAGATCATTTGGATGTCTTCCTTGCTTAAATCTTTGACAGATAGCCAAATAAACAATATCCCTAATCCCAAGAACAGGATTAGTTTGAGGATGTCGGGCAATAATCTCTTTAGCTTTTTCATATTCGCCAGAAGCATTCAAAACAAACGGCAAAGATACACAAAAAAAACGTACTTTTGCCGCTTAATTTTCACGAGTATGACATCTAACGAAATAAGAACCGCTTTTCTGGACTTCTTCAAGTCCAAAGGCCACCATATCGTGCCCTCCGCGCCGATGGTGGTGAAGAATGACCCGACATTGATGTTCACCAATGCCGGCATGAACCAGTTTAAAGACATCTTCCTCGGCAACGTGCCCCGCGAGTACCCCCGTGTGGCCGATTCCCAAAAGTGTCTCCGCGTCTCCGGCAAGCACAACGACCTGGAGGAGGTCGGTCGCGACACCTACCACCACACCATGTTCGAGATGCTCGGCACCTGGTCGTTCGGCGATTACTTCAAGAAGGAGGCCATCGCCTTCGGTTGGGAGTTCCTCACCGAGGTGATGAAGCTCGACAAGTCCCGCCTCTACGCCACCGTTTTCGCCGGCGACGAGAAGGACGGCACCGCTTTCGACCAGGAAGCGTACGACTTTTGGAAAGCATACCTGCCGGAAGACCGCATCCTCAAGGGCAACAAGAAGGATAACTTCTGGGAGATGGGCGACACCGGTCCGTGTGGCCCCTGCTCGGAAATCCACATCGACCTGCGCGACGATGCCGAACGCGCCAAGGTTCCCGGTGCCGAATTGGTGAACAAGGACAACCCGCTCGTCATCGAGATTTGGAACTTGGTGTTCATGCAGTTCAACCGCGTGGCTTCCGGCGAGTTGCACCCGCTGGCGGCCAAACACGTCGATACGGGTATGGGTTTCGAACGCCTCTGCATGGCCGTGCAGGGCAAGAAATCCAACTACGACACGGACGTTTTCCAGCCGATTATCCAAAAGATCGCTCAGAAATCGGGCGTTCGCTACGGTGACAAACACGATGTCGATGTGGCCCTGCGCGTGGTCGCCGACCACTTGCGTGCCGTCACGTTCGCCATCGCCGACGGACAGCTGCCCTCCAACACAGGTGCCGGCTATGTGATCCGTCGTATTTTGCGTCGCGCCATCCGCTACGGTTTCACCTTCCTCAACTTCAAGGAACCTTTCATGAACACGCTGGTCACTGACCTCGTGGCGCAGATGGGTCATCAGTTCCCGGAAATCAAGGCCCAGCAGCAACTCATCGAGAACGTCATCCGCGAGGAGGAGAACTCTTTCCTCAAGACCCTCGATTCCGGAATCCTGAAATTCGAGAACTACGTCAAGAAGATGGCGGGCAAAACCGTCATCGACGGTGATTTCGCCTTCGAGCTGTTCGATACTTACGGCTTCCCGATCGACCTGACCTGCCTCATGGCCTCGGAAAAGAACCTGACTGTCGATATGGACGGTTTCGCCGAGGGTCTCCGTCAGCAGAAGGAGCGTTCCCGCGCCGCCACGTCCATTTCCGCCGGCGACTGGGTGGAGCTCCTCCCGCAGGAGAATCCCACCGAGTTTGTGGGCTACAAGGAACCGTCTTGCGCCTGCAAGATCGTGAAATACAGACAAGTGACCGCCAAGAACAAGACCTACTTCCAGATTGTGCTCGACAGAACCCCGTTCTATGCGGAGTCGGGCGGACAGGTAGGCGATACCGGTGTGCTGACCAACGGCACGGAGACGGTGGATATCTACAACACCACCAAGGAGAACAACCTGGTGATTCATCACGCCAACAAGATTCCGAACGATGTGACGGCGGATTTCACGGCGCACATCGATGAGGTGAAACGCCAGAAAACGGCCAACAACCACTCCGCCACGCACTTGCTTGACCATGCTTTGCGTGCGGTTCTGGGTACCCACGTGGAGCAAAAGGGCTCCATGGTGGCCTCCGACCGCCTGCGTTTCGACTTCTCGCATTTCGCCAAGGTGACGGACGAGGAGCTGCGCAAGGCCGAGCAGATGGTCAATACCATGATCCGACAGAACCTGCCCTTGCAGGAATTTGTCGATGTGCCGATCGAGGAGGCTCGCGAACGTGGTGCCATCGCCCTGTTCGGGGAGAAGTACGGCAAGACCGTCCGCGTGATCCAGTTCGGAGACGCGGTGGAGCTTTGCGGTGGTACCCACACCTCCGCGACGGGCAACATCGGATTCTTCAAGATCGTCTCCGAGGGCGCAGTGGCCGCTGGTGTGCGTCGTATCGAAGCCGTGACCGGCGAGGCCGCTGAGCAGTTGGTCTATGCCGACCAAGACACCCTGACACAGCTGAAGACCATGCTGAACGCCTCCAATCTGCTGCAATCGGTGCAGAAGTTGCAGGACGACTGCCAGATGTTGCGCAAGAAGATGGAGGATATCGACCGGCAGATGGCCTTGGAGTTCGGCAAATCCCTGATGGAGAATGCCGAAGAGGTCAACGGAGTGCTCTTCATGACGAAGGTCACCGACTATTCTGCCGACCTCCTGCGTCAGGTCGCCTTGCAGCTGCGCGAGGGCGACAACCATGTGGTGGTCTTGGGCAGCGTGCACGACGGCAAACCGAACTTGGCGGTTGCCATCAGCACCAACCTGACCGACAAGGTGGACGCCCCGACCTTAGTGCGTGCGGCAGGCAAGCTGATCCAGGGCGGTGGCGGCGGTCATCCGACACTCGCCATGGCCGGCGGCAAGAACCCCGACGGGGTGGCAGCCGCGGTCAGCGAGGCCGTCCAACAGGCGAAGGAGAAATTGTCGTAAAGACATCAACGGCGGCCCGCAAGGCCGCCGTTGTCTTTTTCATCAGAATGGCAGGTCGTCCGAGAAACTCTCGTCTGGCACAGGGCCTTCCGGCGGGACGGGTTGCGGCTGCGGCGGCTGCGGCATCGCAACCGTTTGGTTCGGCACCTGCGTCACGGTCGGACCGTAGCTCTCCTTCGGCGACAGGAAGAGGAAGGTGTTGGCATCCACCTCCGTGAAGTAGTGCCTCACGCCGTTTGCGTCGTCCCAGGTGCGGGTGCGCAAGCGGCCCTCCACATAGATCTGCCGGCCCTTTCGGAGATACTTCTCCGCCAGTTCCGCCAAGTTGCGCCACATCACGATGTTGTGCCATTCGGTCATCTCCACACGGTTGCCGTCCTTGTCCTTACGGTACTCGGTCGTGGCCAACGTGAAATGCGCCACCTTGCTGCCGTTCTCAAATGTTCTGATTTCCGGGTCTTTTCCTAAATGACCCACGAGGATTACTTTGTTAATACCTGACATAATATTAAGTTTTAAGTTCACGGCAAAGATACAACCGCAAAAAGCGTTTTAAACACCTTTTGCGGAAAAGTTATCAAGTGTTAATTGTTGATAAATCGTTATCCTATTGTCTGTTAATTAATTGACGTGTGACGTATGACGTATGACTTGTGACGTATGACGTATGATTTGTGATTTGTGACTTGTGATTTGTGATTTGAAACCAAAGAGGAAACTTTCCCACCGTCCCACGTCTCACGTCATACGTCTCACGTCTCAATTCGGCTTATACCCCGATTCTTTCAGGAACTTCTGACTGTCGGTCATCTTCATGAGATCCTGCAGGGTGGTGCCGGGGTGCGTTTCCATATAGCTCTGCACGATTTGGAAGCCGATGAACACACCCATGCGGCCGGGGGAGTCGTTGCCGAAATCGCGGGTGAACGGCGCCTCGTCCATCATCCGGCGCACCACGTCGTCGCTGTTGTCATACACCAAGTTCTTCTCGATCATCCGGTGCCAGACCGCCGATTCGTGCGAGAGCGCCCACTTGTACTGCTCTTTGCTGTAGCCCAAGATGTCTTGCGGTTCAATGTTCGGGAACATCGTCTGCGTGAACAGCATCTTCTTGCCCGCATCCACCATGTTGTCCAACAGCGTGACCAGCGTCTTGTCAGGCAGATGCTTGTAAACCAACGCTTTGGAGAAACAGTCGGTGGCCATGTACTTCTTGTCGCAACGGGCGGCGATGTACTTGGGCATCCCGGCCTGCCCGTAGAACTTGCAATCCTTGCCGAGGTACATGTCGAGACAGATGAAAATGGTGTTCTTGTATCCGAAAACCTGTGGCATGTTGAAGTCGATGCCCGACACCAGCGTGCAGAAATCGGGGATCGTCTCATCCGGAAAATGCGTCAGATAAAGCTTTAACGCCGGTGTGATTTGCTTCTTGAAATCCGACATGTCACCGTATTGCGCTTCCGTTTCCTTGTAGATATCCTGGATGACAGGGTCGTTGATGAACCCCCTGATGGATTGCAGCATCTCAGGGTTGTCCCACGCGCCCTTGGCGACGATGTTGTCGGGATATTTGCCGTACATCTGCGCGAATGCCGCCGCCATGTTGAACTGGTCGATGTTGAACAGGTCCTGCTCGTAGCGCAGCAGGTTGATTTCGATGTTCTCGGCACTCTTCGCCTGCTCCTCGGTCAGCGCGGGCTTGGCCACATCCACCGGCTTGTTCTTTTTTTTGCAACTGGTTGCGAATATGCAAAGTATCAATAAGATACAGATGATGGATAGGGTACTCTTTCTCATACAAGTCGTCTTTTTTATCAACGGGCAAAAATACGATTTTTAATGGTTAGTGGTTTAGGGTTTAGAGTTTATGGTTTAGAGTTGAGCCAAACCTCTTAACCATCTAACCCTTTACCCCATAAACTATAAACCCTAAACCTTAAACCAAAAAAATTGTACCTTTGCACTTTCAAACTTAATCCGTAAGTATCACAAAAAAACATAGACAAATGGCAAGAGTACTCATCATCGGAGCGGGCGGCGTTGGTTCCGTCGTGGCTCACAAATGCGCTTCCGTACCGGAAGTTTTCACCGAAATCATGCTGGCCTCGCGCACCAAGGCGAAATGCGACGCCATCGCCGCGCAGATCGGCGGCAACCGCATCCAGACCGCCCAGGTCGATGCCGACAACGTGCAGGAGACCATCCGCCTTCTCGAAAGCTACAAACCTGATCTGCTCATCAATGTGGCCCTCCCGTATCAGGACCTCCCCCTGATGGACGCCTGTCTCGCCACCAAGACCAACTACATGGACACGGCCAACTACGAGCCCCGCGACAAAGCGAAGTTCGAGTACAGCTGGCAGTGGGCTTACCACGATCGCTTCAAAGAAGCCGGCATCATGGCCCTGCTCGGCTGCGGTTTCGACCCCGGCATGACCAGCATCTACACCGCCTACGCCGCCAAGCACTACTTCGACGAGATACACTATCTCGACATCGTGGATTGCAATGCCGGCGACCACGGCAAGGCGTTCGCCACCAACTTCAACCCCGAAATCAACATCCGTGAGATTACCCAGCGTGGCAAATACTGGGAGAACGGTCAATGGATAGAGATCGACCCGATGTCGATCCACCGTCCTGTGGAGTATCCCAATATCGGCGACCGCGAATCCTATCTGCTTTATCATGAGGAGCTTGAGTCGCTCGTGAAGAGCTACCCGACCATCAAGCGCGCCCGTTTCTGGATGACCTTCGGTCAGAAATACCTCACCGTGCTGAACGTCCTGCAGGAAGTCGGCATGACCAGCATCAAGCCCATCAACTACAAAGGCATGGAGATTGTGCCGTTGCAGTTCCTGAAGGCTGTCCTGCCCGAACCCTCCTCTCTTGGCGAGGGCTACCATGGCCAGACCTCCATCGGCTGCCAGATCAAGGGTGTCAAGGATGGCAAGGAGCGCACTTATTATGTTTGGAACAACTGCGACCACGCCGAATGTTTCAAGGAAGTCGGCGCACAGGCCGTTTCCTACACGACCGGCGTGCCTGCGATGTTAGGCGCGAAGATGATCCTCACCGGCACGTGGAAAGGCCAAGGCGTCTTCAACGTCGAGCAGTTCGATCCGGATCCCTTCATGAAGGAGATCGGCGGCTACGGTCTGCCCTGGAACGAACAAATCGACCAACCGCTGCCCGTGTATAAACACGAGTAGGACGTGAGACGTGTGACGTGTGACGTGTGATGTATGATGTAGGGACGTGCCATTGGCGCGTCCTTGCGTTTTTTATGTGCTAAAGATCCCTTTTGCAAGGAATGTTCTGTTCGTCAATATAGTACAAGGTGTTCTGGAAAAGACAGAACCGGTTGATTTTGGGCAGGTTGAGGTCCAATGCATCGACCGACATCGGGGTGTAAGCGGTAGGCAGAACGTATTTATATAAGGTATTGTCTTTAAGATATAGAATACGATCTTTCATCAGTTGCATGGCTTGGATGCCGGGGATCGGGATTTCCCGCTCGTATGTGCCGAAGAAGTCGAAAAGACAGATGCCGTGAAGCGTGTCCAATAGCGCGATGCGGTGTTCGGAAACCACCTGCATGTCGGAGGGGTGGAACTCTCCCGGGAAGGTGATGTGCGACTGGCTTAGCACGTTCAGACTCAAGTCGGTGATGAGAAGGTCTTGGTTGGCATCGTCGTATAGCACGATCTTGTTCGGGTTGCCCATGGCCGCCAACGAGACGGTGGTCATCGATTTGTCGAACAGGTTCAACGGACTCCCGATAGGGGACATCTCGTTGTCTAACAGCATGATTACGCCGCTTTCACGATAGAACACGAGGATTTTGGAAGCGATGTTGGCATCCACCCGGGTGATGTTGCCCCAGGTCTGGTCGCTGTAGTTCAGATGCCGTTTCCCGTCGGGCGTGAAGAAGTCCAAGTTGGATCCGAACGAAAGATAGAGTCCCCCCTGGATGTCCGTGGTCACGGATTCGTAAGGCTTCTCCGCAAAAAAAAGCCGCTCCTGAGCGCATGCGCTGCCCAGGGCGACCGTAAAAGTTATGATGATGATGATTGGCTTCAAGTTCAAAGTTCCAGGTTCAAAGTTCAAAGTTCCAGGTTCAAAGTTCCAAGTTCCAAGTTCAAAGTCTCACGTCCCACGTCCCACGTCTCACGTCTCAAAACTTGCACCCGATGGTGGCCACCACGCTGTGGGTCTTGGTCCCGTATTCGCAGGCGGTGCCGTAAGCGTCGTATAGCCAGTAGGCGTCCTTGCTCATGCGCAGCACGTAGGCGAGGTCGAGGAACATGACTTTGCCTCTGAACCCGAGTCCGGCGGAGATGAAGTGCGCGGTGTTGTTGTAGGGAGCTTCGGCCATCTTGTAGGGGGAAGTTTTCAGCCGATAGCCGGCGCGGAGGAGGAAGCTCTGCGTAACATTGATCTCGCCGCCCACGCGGACACTGTGTGAAACGCCATATTTCGTGCGGACGGCCTCGTTCTCGGCGACATAGTCGTAGTGGTCGTCATAGAGCTTGGCCATCCCATAGTCCTGGAATTCATATTCGGCAGCGATGAAGGCGCGCTTGGCAATCAGGAACGAAGTGTTGACGTTGAATTTCAATGGGGTGGTTAGCGTGAAGGTGTTGTAGTTGCTGTAGGAGTCGTCGCTGTGTTTGCCGGAGGTGTAGTCGGCGACCATCGAGCGGTAGAAGTTGTCTTTGATTTTCCAGTAATAGGTTGGCGTGTGGAAGGCTGCTCCAATGCGCACAAAATCAACGGGTTGGTAAATGAAGCCTAATTTCAAGTTTACACCCGTGCCGTTGTCCCGTTGTTCAGAGTAGAGGTTGTAGCCGGTGATGCCGGCAATGTTGTCCTGTGTTGCCGGTTCCTCATAGTAGGAGCAGGTCTCCTTGAAGTTGAGGAACGGGAAACCTAACGTGGCGCCGATGTACAGTCGATCACTGTAATTGCCGCCCACAGAGAAAATCATCTCGTCAATGGCACCGGAACGGGTCACCACGGCACGTTGGGCGATGTCTTCGTCGCTGAAGAAGCCGTAGTACTGGTCGGTGGTGCCCGGAAGGGTGTCAATCAGCCAGCTGTTCCAGAACAGGTATCCGTCGCCAGAGAGATTGTTGTAGTTGATCCCATCGACGTGATTTATGACCATGTCCGTCAGCGTGCTATGGACGGTGGCGTTCGCGCGGAGCGAGCCGTTGAAATCCTTGATGCGGTTGAAGCCGAACCCGAACTGCCAGTTCTTCCATCCGTTGTCGCGGTTGATCTTGAACGCGGAGACGATACCGGCCTGCGGAACAGTGTATCTGAATTTCTGTGCGGAACTCTTGTTCCCGCAATAGTAGTTGTCGGTGTAGTTGAAGTTGAGCATCATCGGGGTGAACGTCGCTTCGCTGCGTTTGAACAGCCCGATGGATGCGGGGTTGGTGGCCAGTGCGGAGAAATCGCCGCCCGTCGCGCCGAATGCGCCGCCGGCACCCATGAAACGCGCCGTGCCCAAATAGTCCGCCTGCGAGAAGGTGAACGCCTCATAGTCGCCCTGCGCCTTGGCCAGACCGAAAATGCCCATGATGACAATGATGAAGGTTGCTATCTTTTTCATTACTATGCTAAATTATTAACTCTTAACTATTAACTCTTAACTCTTAACTCTTAACTGAACTATCGTCTTCCGCCGCCGCCGTGACTGCCACCGCCGCCGCCGCTGCTGCGGGAGCTGGAACTACTGCTGCTGTGCGAAGAGCCTCCGCTGTAGCTCGAACGGCTGCTGCTGCTCGACGGGCTGCTGTAGCTCGAACGGCTGCTGCTGCTGGACGAGGTGGAGGAAGGTCTGCTCGTCGAGGGAGAACTGTAGCTCGACGGTCTGCTGTTGGACGGGGAACTGTAACTCGAGCGGCTGTTCGAGGAAGGAGTACTGGTGGAAGGACGGCTGCTGGAGGACGGGTTGCTGTTGGTGGGAGCACTGTAGCGGTTGTTTGAGGGAACTGCCGGATTATTGTAATATCTTGGGGAAGAAGGAGTTGTCGTTGCCGGACGGGTGGTTGTCGTGGTCCTCGGAGCTGTGGTTGCCGGACGGGTAGTGACGCTGGAGGGAGTCACCACCGTGCGTGTCACCGTTTTCGGAGCTTGGGTGGTCGTGGCGGCCGGGCGAGTCGTGGTCGTCGTAGTGGTGGTCGTGGGTCTCGAAACACTCGTGCTGTTGGAGGAGGCCGGAGTGACCGTGTTGACATCCTGACGGGTGGTGGAACTGCTGCTCGGAGTGGCCACCTCTGTTCTGGGGGTCGTGACCGTAGTGTTGGCCGGCTTGCTCGTGGAGTTGCTACCCACCGGCGTAATCGTGTTGTTGCTGCTGGGCCGCACGTTGTTGTCTCCAGCAGTGACAGGAGTCGGTTTGTTTTCATTGTCCATGGTGCGAGTACCGGAGACAGTGACTTTGTTTCCGCCGTTGGCGCTGCCGCTGAAGGAGCTGCCCGTGCCGGTGGTGCCTCCCGCGAGGCTCTCGTAGCGTTGGTTGAAGCTGGTCGAAGAGGTATTCACCGAGTAGTAGTTGTTGGTCTCGCCGTTGCCGTAACCGCCTGCCATACCGTTAGTTCCGTTTCCACCGTCAGGACGTTCGCCGCGGTCGTCACCCCTTCCGCCGTTGCCCACTGAGGGTCCGAGGTTGTTGCGGTGACCATAGTAGTAGCTGTGGTTCTGGTCGTGGTTGTTGTGATACCAATCGATGGGCATCGGACCGTGAGGGTGATAACCCGGGCAGTAGGGATCCCAAGCATAGTAGGGACCGTACCATCCCCAGCCATAACGGAAACCGTAGTCATACCAGTAGGGGGAGTAGTAGTAGGGGCGGTAGTAATAGCCCGGCCACCACCAGTTGTAGCCAAGGTAGATGCTCAATCCCCAGCTGGCCGGACAGTAATCGTACCAGTACATATTGGTGAAGTAGGGGTCGTAGTAACCCCAGCCGGCGTAAACGTCAGTGTGAAACCGGCGGATACGGGAGCTGTAGCTGTAATCGTAATAATCGTCCGGATCGTAAGCGTAGCTGCCGGAGGCACCAGCAGTAGCCGTGGCATCATCCGCCACCTCCATGTAGGTGGTGACGACCGGCTCCGTGCTGCCCGGATAGTAGGTCAGCGTACGCAGCAGATTGCCGTTCTCGTCCGTCTCGTAAATGATGGAATCGGGCTCCGCGGTCGGGGTCGCGGTGGCGGCTTGCGCGGTGGCGGGCACCGACTTCACGGCGGGTTTTTCGCCCGAAGACGTGTATATGTCATCGTAGTAGGCGAAATTTGCTGTGGAACAGGCTGCTAATAAGCCGGTTAGCACGCTTAGAACGATTAAAAATTGTTTCTTCATAGTGTCCTCCTTATCTCTTATTTTTTTATTTTTGCACCTTAATTTTCAAATAGACGGCAAAAGTACTAAAAAGTTAATTTATATACGATTTTATGGCAAAAAATTTTTGTTCAAGAGCAGAGAATTATTCGCAGTGGTATAATGACATTGTGAAGAAAGCGGACCTGGCGGAGAACTCCT
>JAGCVQ010000004.1 GCA_017962275.1 Bacteroidales bacterium | reverse complement strand
TGCGGAAGACGAGGATGCCCCAGCGGTTGTAAATCTCCATCTGGTACTCCTCCACGAGGTCGGGATAGTTAAACACGGGCAGGAACTCGTCGTTGATGCCGTTTTGTCCCGGTGAGAAGGCGTTGGGCAGCCAAAGTTGCAGGACGGGTTCTTCGCCAGGGGTGTAGAGCAAGTGCAGTGTCACCACGGAGTCGCAGCCGTTGGACGCGGTGAACATGAAGGTGTAATCCCCGGGCTCCGTGAAGGTCTCCCCGTTGTAGTGGAAAGCCTCGTCCGGCGAGATGTACTCCACGATGGAAGTGTGCTTGGCTTGCAATACCGAGAGCGTGAGCGTGTGGAGGACAAGGGCCGTGTCGGTGCATTCATAACGGGTCAGGGTGTAAGTGCCCGGTGATGAATATCCGGGTGTCGAAAATCCGTAACCCTCGTAGGACTCTCCCACGCAAATGTCGTCATTGTAGGTCAATTCGAGGTCGGGCGGGAGGTTATCGCCGAAAATGGTGATGCTGTCCACCTCAAAATAAACGCTGTTTAACATGCCGTGAAACAAGGGACCGTCCTCGACCACTTCGCCAACACGAAAGGCGATACGGGAATTGGGTGGCACCGTCACCCCTTTGCATTGGAAGTTTGAGTAACAAGAGGTTCGGTGGGTGAAGTCGTAACTGTAAACCGACAAGGTGTCAATGGGCACGAAGAGTGCGATGGGGTCGTATCCGACGACAAGGGCATCGATATTGTCCCACGGGTTGGGATTTGGAATCACGGTGATAGGGGAATCCTCATGCAGGTAGCCTACCACAATTTTCGCCCCGTTGGGGAAAACAGTATCCACCTGGTCGAATAATTGCTCTGAGTTGACCCGCTTGGCCAGCGTGATGGCGGCTTTGAACGAGATTCCAGTGGGGGATCCGTTGAGGACGGGGGTGATGCCAAACTCCTCCGATATTTGCGGAGGATTCCAACGTGCGTTACGTTTCACGACTCGCAGGTAATTGTCTCGCACCATTTCCGGAGGCCAGTAGAGAAATCCACACATGGGATAAACTCCAATCTCGTGGGTGCAGCAGTACAACCAGCAATTGTCCGGCAACACGTAGGTGGAATCCCAACCGCTGGTGGAAAGACCGTTGAAGAAATGGAAGCCCTCGTCCTCGAAGTTTTCAAAATAAGGCAGCGGCACCGGGTCGCAGCCGGGTTGTGCGCCCGCCCGATTCCATGCGCCGAGCACGACACACAGCATTAACACCCATCGGAACAGCTTCCTATTCATGCGGATTATACGTTACAAACATCTCATATCCCGACAACCATTCTCCCCTTTTTCGATTTGTCGCACGAAACCTCAAAAACGTTACAAAGAAAAAACATTTCTTTCGATGCCTTAAGAAGAGCGAAGCAATGACGGCTATAGGTCTGCCGCAATGCGCCCGCCCTACAACATTCTTCATTCTTCATTATGCATTATGCATTCTGCCGATAGGCGCTTTCGAACTCCGTCCGCGCCATGATGGAGCGGCCCAACGTGGCCTCATCGGCGTATTCCAACTCCTCGCCGACGCCGATACCGCGCGCGATGGTGGTGATGGTCGGGACTTTCTCCTGGATGTTCTTGTAGATGAAGAAGTTGGTGGTGTCGCCCTCCACCGTGGCGGGCAACGCGAGGATGACCTCTTTGATGCCGCCGGCCTCCACTCGGTCGAACAGCTGCTGGATGGTGAGCTGTTGGATGCCGATGCCGTCCATTGGGGAGATGACGCCTCCCAAGACGTGATAGACCCCTTGGTATTGGTGGGTGTTCTCGATGGCGATGACGTCGCGGATGTCCTGTACCACACAGATCACCCCGCCGTCGCGCTTCGGGTTGGCGCAGATATCGCAGATCTCGTGGTCGGAGATGTTGTGGCATTGCCGGCAGAAGACCACGTCGCTTTTCAGCTTGTTGATGCGGTCGGTGAGCAACTGCACGTTGGCCTCGTCCTGCTTGATGAGATGCAGCGCGAGCCGCAATGCCGACCGCTTCCCGATGCCCGGCAGCTTCGAGATTTCGTTGACAGCGTTCTCTAAATTCTTGGAATACAGGGAAATCATTCTTCTTCGGGATCAAAAATGAGGGTGGAAAAACGGTTGATGTCGAAGATTTCGTTGGCCACTTCGCAAAGTTCCTCTGACGTGATTTTCTCCAACGTCTGGATGTTCTCGTCCATGTTGGCCACCTCGTCATAGAAGAGTGCGGTGTGGCCGGAGGCGAGCAGTTCGTTGAGCTTGCTCTCCTGTGCGAGCGCAATCTGCCCAATGTACTGCTTCTTGGCGTAGTAGAGCTGCATCGTGCCTAACTTCTGCCGTTTGAGCTTCTCCAACTCTTTGTAAACCAGACTTAAACAGTGATTTCGCTCGTGCGCGTCGCAGCCGAAATAGACGCTAAAAAGCCCGCAGTCGGAGAAGGGGTTGAAGTAGGCTTCTACGGTATAGGCTAACCCCATCTTCTCGCGGACGCTCATGTTGAGCCGCGAGTTCTGTCCCTGACCGCCCAAGATGTTGGTCAGCAGCATGAAAGGCAGCCGTTTCGGGTGACGGAAGTCGTAGGCCGGACCGCCGGTGACCACGTTGGTCTGCGAGGAGGTCTTACGCACGGTGCGGCTCTGTGGCTGGTAATCGAGGAAAGCATCGCGGCGGCGGGTGCCCTCGGTCATGCTGACGCTACCGAAATGCTTCTCGCACAGGCGCACCAGCTTCTCGGTGGGGATGTTGCCCACGGAAGTCAAAACGACATTCTCCAAGGTGTAGTTCCGCCCGATAAAGTCCATAATCGCCTCGCGGTGAATCTGTTGCACACTTTCCTTGGTGCCGAGGATGTTCTTGCCCATGTCGTGCCCGTTGAACACTAACGACTCGAAATCGTCGAAAATCAGCTCTGACGGGCTGTCGTTGTAGTAATTGATTTCCTCAAAGATGACCGTTTTTTCCTTTTCCAACTCCTTTTTAGGAAAGGTGGCGTGGAAGAAGATATCGGCGAGAAGCTCGACGGCGCGGGGATAGTCGGGCGACAGGAAGGAGGCATAGAAGTCGGTCTCCTCCTTGGAAGTGCTGGCGTTGAGGTCGCCGCCCACACTCTCCAAGCGGTTGATGACGCGGTAGGCGTTGCGCTTTTCCGTGCCCTTGAAAATCGTATGTTCCACAAAATGAGCCAATCCCGGGTGTTGGGCGGGCTCATCGCGGGTGCCGGCATCGATGAGGATGCCGAAATGGGAAATGGGGGACGCGGTGGGGATGTGCAGCAACCGAAGACCGTTCCTCAGCCTTATAACACGGTGCGGCATGGATCGATGGTGACGGTTTGGATGGTATTGATAATGTCTTCGCTGTAAGGCACTTGCACGCGGATGTAGTTGTCGGTAAAGCCGGAGAGCATGTCGTCGTTCACTTGGGATTCCACTAAGACGGGCCGCTCCTGACCGGCGCACTGCTCGTAGAAAGCGCGTTTCTTCTCGTTGGAGAGGGCGATGAGGCGCTGTGTGCGCTCGTCCTTGACATCCTCGGAAATCTGGTTTTCCATGATGTTGGCGGCGGTACGGGGACGACGCGAATAGCTGAAGACGTGCATGTAGCTGATGGGCAGCTCGGCGAGGAAGTTGTAGGTCTCGTCGAACTCCTCGTCGGTTTCGCCAGGGAATCCGGTGATGACGTCGCAGGCTACGCAGGCATCGGGCATCAACTTCTTGATCTTCTGCACTTTCTCGGCATATTGGGCCGTGGTGTAGCGACGGCGCATCTCGCTGAGAATGCGGTCGCAGCCCGACTGTAGCGGCAGGTGGAAGTGCGGCATCAGGATGTCGTTTTTGGCCACTAATTTGATGATATCGTCGGTGAGCAACTCGGGCTCAAGGGAGGAGATGCGCACGCGCTCAATGGCCTTCTGCTTGACGATGGCCTTGAGGAGCTTGGTGAAGTCCTCGTTGGTGCCGCGTCCAAAGTCGCCGATGTTCACGCCGGTGAGGTTGACCTCATGCACGCCTTGGTCGGCAATCTCCTTGATGTTCTTAAGCACGCCCTCGATAGTGTCGCTACGGCTCTTGCCGCGGGCGATCCACACGGTGCAGTAGGTGCAGTGGGTGTTACAGCCGTCCTGGATTTTGAGGAAGGAGCGGGTGCGGTCGTGGATGGAGTAGGTGGAGAAGAAGTTGGGTGCGGGCTTGATTTCGCGGGAGACCACGTAATCGACCACGCACATCTTGTTGTGGCTGCCGAAGACCTTATCGACGCCGGCCCAGCGTTCGAGCAGCTCGGGCTTGAGGGCGCCGTAGCAGCCGATGAGCATAATGGCGGCAAGGGGGTTCTCGCGGTGGAGTTTGGAGACCAAGTTGCGGGTCTTCTTCTCAGCAGAGCCAGTTACGGCGCAGGTGTTCACGATGATGATCTCGGGCACGCCGCCCTGCGACCATCCGCGCTTCTCCAGCTCCGCCGCAATCGACGACGACTCGCTGAAGTTCAACTTGCATCCTAAGGTGTGAATTTCAAAGTTTTTCATCTATGTTTGGTTTACTGTTTTACTGTTTTACTGTTTAGGGTTAACCGTATAACCGTGTAACCGTGTAACCGTGTAGCCCTCCTTCTTGTTTGATATTCAAATAGTTTCAATGAGTGATGGTGAGAAATCGAGAGCAAAAATTTAGCGTGCAAAGATACGCTTTTTTTCCGAAATGTCAAAGAAAAAAAATGGAGGTGCCTATGTGAGCCTTTCTCTGAAGAAAAGCAAGCAGACCATTATGCTTCATTTACGTTTTTTTTTGTACTTTTGCCGCTTGTTAAAAAACCGGCATGGTGATTGTTTGATGTAGGGTAAAAGATTGATTGTCAGTTGGATGTGAAGATGTTTGTGCCGGTTCGTGATTTCGCCCATGCCTGATTTGTCGGATGGGCCTGTAGGTTTTTAATAAGAATTGATGAGAACACACATTCTGCGAAACAAATGTGCGCAATACAGAGCGCCGCAAATAGCTAAGGAAAAAGGAATCTATCCATATTACAAGGCGATAGAGACGGAACAAAGCACGGTGGTGAAAATCAAGGGCAAGGATGTGCTGATGTTCAGCTCGAACAGCTATCTGGGTCTTTCGAACGACCCGCGCCTGAAAGAGGCCGCCAAGGCCGCTATCGACAAGTACGGGACCAGTTGTTCCGGTTCGCGTTTCCTCAACGGTACTTTGGATATCCATGTGGAATTGGAGAATAAACTCGCCCGATTGGTGGGCAAGGACGATGCGCTGTGCTTCAGCACGGGTTTCCAGGTCAACCTCGGGGTGGTCTCCGCGCTTTGCGGCCGCAACGACTACCTGTTGCTCGACCGACTTGACCATGCCTCCATCATTGAGGGAAGCCGTTTGGCATTCGGTAAATCGTTGAAATACACCCACAACGACATGGAAAGTCTGGAGAAGTGCCTGCAGCAATGCGCTCCCGAATCTGTCAAGCTCATTGTGGCGGACGGTGTCTTCTCCATGGAAGGCGACATTGTCCCGCTGCCTGAAATGTTGGCGCTGGCTGAGAAATACGATGCCGAGATTATGTTAGACGACGCGCATTCTTTGGGCGTTTTGGGGCATCAGGGCCGGGGCACGGCCGACCATTTCGGTCTGACAGACAAAGTCGATCTCATCATGGGCACCTTCTCCAAGTCATTCGGCTCGTTGGGCGGGTTCATCGCTGCCGATGCCGACACCATCAACTACTTGAAACACAATGCCCGTTCGCTGATTTTCAGTGCCAGTATGCCCCCGTCCAATGTGGCGGCGGTCAGCAAGGCCGTCGATATCATGTTGGATGAGCCCGAACGTATCCAGCACCTTTGGGACGTGAGCAATTACGCACGCAATCAGTTCAAGGAGCGCGGTTTTGACACGGGCCGCAGCGAAACGCCCATTATCCCGCTGTTTGTGAGGAATTCGGAGAAAGCGTTCTGGCTCTGCGCCCGCTTGCTGGACGATGGGGTCTTTGTCACGCCGGTCATCGCACCTGCCGTGCCCGAAAACGACGTGCTGATCCGTTTCGCCCTGATGGCCACGCACACTTACGAACAAGTGGATGAGGCCATCGACAAGATCACAAAAGCATTTAAGGAAGCCGCAATTCTGTAATCATGGTCGTTCTCATCACAGGCGTTTCTTCTGGTTTCGGTTTGGAAACCGCCCGACAGCTTTCGCAGGAGGGGTACACGGTTTATGGTACGGTGCGACGCGAGGTGGAGCCGCTGCCCGGTGTACATTACTTGAAAGTGGATGTCCGCGACCGTGAAGCGGTGAAAAATGCGGTGCAACAGGTGGTCGAACAAGAGGGTCGCATCGATGTGCTGGTCAACAATGCCGGCATGGGCATCGGCGGACCTGTGGAATTTGCCACCGAAGAGGAGATCCGGGAGCAAATGGACGCCAACTTTATGGGATTGGTGCATTTTGTGACCGCTGTGTTGCCCTATATGCGCCAGCAAGGAAAAGGCAAAATCATCGCGCTGAGCTCCATCGGCGGCGTGATGGGACTTCCGTTCCAGGGCTTCTATTCCGCCAGCAAGTTTGCCGTCGAGGGCTATTGCGAAGCTTTGCGACTGGAGACCCAACAATTTGGTGTCCAGGTGGTGGTGGTCCGTCCCGGCGATTTCTCCACCGGATTCACCGCCAGCCGGAAAAAGACGGCTTGCCCTGAAGCGATGGCGGTTTATACGACCTACGCCGAATCGATGGGGAAGGTGGAACACGACGAAACCGGCGGATTGAAACCGGATGTGCTGGCCTGCAAAATCAGTCGTATTATACGTAAAAAACATCCGCGTCACGGTTATGTGGTAGCCTCGTTCGAACAGCTCCTTTCGGTGCTCCTCAAACGTATCCTGCCCGCCCGTTGGTTCGCGAAAATCCTCGGAAGTTATTATAAATTGTAGCACGCACGTCTTTACACGTGGCGTTTATATGCCCTTCTCCGCATGAACGGATTGGTCTTGTATTCCCCGAAAAGCGACTGCACCTTGTAATTCTCCTCCAATTGGGGGTTCATGATGATGGTGTCGATATGCCGTTTGATGCAGTTCTCGTGCAGGTATTTGAACAGCAGCACGGGAATGCCGCACTGCTGATACTCAGGCATTACACCCATGATGAGCGCTTCCAGGGTGTCGTTTTTCTTCAACGCTCTCAAGATGTTGATGAAGCCGAAGGGGAAAAGCCGTCCGTTAGACTTCTTCACCGCTTTGGAGAGCGACGGCACGCAGAAAAGGAAACCTACGGGCTCGTCTTTGTCGTTGACGGCCACCGCCACAAAATCCTTGTCCAGAATGGGCACGTAAGTCTTCAGATACGCATCAATCTGCTTGTCGGTCAGGGGGGAAAAACCATGCAGCGGCGCGAAAGCCTCGTTGTACATGTGGAAAATCTCCATTCCGTAACGCTTGCACATGTCTTTCATGCTTTTCGGCAAAACGACATGTACATGGAATCTTTCTTCGATCAAGCCGGAAAACTGGAACATTTTGGGCAAATTCTTGCTCACGTCCAATGTCCGTTGGGTCCAATCGACCTCTTTCGTGAAGCCGAGTTTCTCCAGCATGGGTCCGTAGTAGGGGTAGTTGTAGAGGCAGGTGAACGGGCTCAGGTGTTCGAAACCTTCCACCAGCAGGCCTTCTTTGTCCATGTCGGTGAATCCCCATGGACCCCGCATGTCGGTCCGTCCATGCGCCTTGCCCCAGTCCGCGACAGCGCCTATAAGGGCTTGCAGCACGTTTTCATCTTCGATGAAGTCGAGCCAGCCGAAGCGGACGATCTTTTGCTCGTCGTCGGCCTTGTGGTTGATGATGGCGGCCACACGTCCCACGACCTCGTCGCCCCGATACGCTAAAAAGCAATCGGCTTCGCAGAAATCGTATGCCCCGTTTTTCTCGGGATTGAAGGTGGCGTATTCGTCCCCCTCCAGTGCAGGCACCCAATTGGCGCAGTCTTTATATAAATGAAGGGGAAAAGTCACAAACAACTTCAGCTGCTTGTGACTTTCCACCTTGACGATGCTTATATCCATAACTTACTCTTCGTACAGATTTCATTTGATTTCCGAGTGGATAGGTAAAAAGCAAATTCCCTTAACCCTTAACCATTTACACCGTCGCATGTGCGCTGATGTAGTCAATCACTTCGCCGACCGTTTCGAACTTCGGGGTTCCTTCGAATTTGAATCCGAATTTGTTCTCGACGGCGAGGCTCAGGAGCAGGATGGTCAGGGAGTCGAGGCCGACATCGCGGACGAGCTGCGAGTCCTCGTTCACGGAGGACAGATCCATGGAGGGTTTGATTTGAGTCAGGATTTCTTTCAATCCGTCAAAGATAGTTGTTCTTTCCATTTCTTATTGATTACGTGAAACTTTCAGAGCGCCGGTACGTTTGAAATCTTCCTTCCGCACGGTGATCTTGCTGATTTGGTGCGTGCTCGGCAAGGTGGCGTTGATTTTGCCGACGAGATCCTTGAAGTAGGCTTCCACCTCTTCCCAAGGCGTGTCGCCAAAATCGTCAATGCGTGGCAGGATTTCGATGGCAATCACCTTGCGGCCGTCCAATTCATCTTCCTTGACGAGGCAGTCGCGGAGCTTGTTGTCCTTGTAGAAGGGCTCTTCGATGCTTTCGGGACTGATGTTCTCACCGTTGGAGAGGATGATGAGGTTCTTGATGCGGCCCACGATGTACATGTAGCCGTCTTCGTCGAAACGGACGAGGTCGCCGGTCTTGATCCAGCCGTCGGGCGTCAGCGTCTCGGCGGTCTTTTCGGGTTCGCCGTAGTATCCGAGGAAGGTGTTGTCGCCGCGGAACCAGAGCTCGCCATCGACAACCTTGGCTTCTTGTTCGGGATAGAGCTTGCCCACGGATGTCGGTTTTTCTATGACATCGATGTTGCCCGTGGTGAGGTTGGCGCCTTCGGTCATGCCGTAGCCGGCAAACAGGATGATGCCCATCGCATCGAATTCACCGATGAGTTTCGGCGGCACATTGGCGGCTCCGGCGATGAGGTAACGCAGGTTTCCGCCTAAGAACTGCTTGCCGTACATCTTGATGAGTCCCAGAAGGATTTCGCAGATGCCCGGCACCGCCACGATGATGGTGGGTTTGATGGCGGGAATTTTGCCGATGGTGTCTTTAGTGTTGCCTGCTGAACACCAGGTCGCGCCTTTGTAGAGTACAGACAACGTACTGTAAATCAGGCCAAAGACGTGGCTGAGCGGCAGCACACAAGCGTAACGGTGGCAGCCGAGTTGTTTTCCGGGTGCGTAGAGGCCGTTCAGTGCGCCGCGCATCAAGGCACGGTGGGGCAGGATCGCTCCCTTGGGCACGCCTGTCGTGCCGCCTGTGAAGAAAATGGCGGCGGGGTCGTTCTTGTCAACCGTGGCGACCGGGGCTGTATGGTCGGCTAAATCCGTGATGGCGATGACCTTGCAGGGCGCCTCTTTCACGGACTCGATAAAGGTTTTGCCGGCGGCCAGGACTTTCACGCCGAATTTCATGCAGCAGCCGATGATGGCTTGCGCAGGAAGCATGGCCGGCAGGTTGATGGCCACGTAACCCGCAGAAGTGACGGCGAGAAACATCTCGACAGCGTCTGTGGTGATGTCATCCAGGATAGCCACTTTGTCGCCTTTTTGCAGCCCGAAGCTGTTGAGAAGGGCGCGCTTGCGGGCAAGCCTGTCGCAGACTTGACTGTAAGTATAAGTGTTCACAGTGTCGGAAAGACAAGGCAGGTCGGACCATTTTTGCTCAATCCAAGTTACAAATTCCGGGAGGGTGGGGATGTACTTTATCTGCGCGAGTTCTTCGGCAGGAAGCATCGACGGAAAATAGGTATTATCTTTCATAATTTACATTAAATTTTTTTAGGGCGCAAAGATATACAAAATCTGAATAGGATTATTCAAAAAATGCGTATTTTTGCAGCCGTTTTATTCCACAGACAACCGGAAAAATACGACTGGAGAATGTGGTTGATTGAGAATTTAAGTTATTGAATAGCAAAGATATGGAAAACAACTATGATGTTATCGTGATCGGAAGTGGTCCTGGCGGCTATGTGGCTGCGATTCGGGCCAGTCAGTTGAACCTCAAGACCGCCGTGGTGGAGCGTGCCGAATTGGGCGGCATCTGCCTCAACTGGGGCTGCATCCCCACCAAAGCGCTGCTCAAGTCCGCGCAGGTCTATAAATATATGTCGCACGCCGCCGACTATGGTATCGCCCTCGAAGGTACTGTGGCTCCGGATTTCCAGGCTGTGGTGAAACGCAGTCGCGGCGTGGCTGAGCAGATGAGCAAGGGCGTGCAGTTCCTGCTCAAGAAGAACAACGTCGATGTGATTGCCGGTTTCGGTAAACTGGCTGGGAACCACCAAGTTGAGGTGACCGCCTCCGATGGAACAGTGGCGACTTACGAGGCGAAACACATCATCCTTGCCACGGGTGCCCGTTCCCGCAGTCTTCCCAACGTGCCGCAGGACGGCAAGAAGATCATCGGCTACCGCGAGGCCCTCACCCTCCCCGAACTGCCCAAGAGCATGGTGGTGATGGGTTCCGGCGCCATCGGCAGCGAGTTGGCCTACTTCTATGCCACGATGGGCACGCAAGTCACCATTGTGGAATACATGCCGCGCTTAGTGCCGGTAGAGGATGACGATATCGCCGCCCAACTTGCCCGCTGTTTCCGCAAGCATGGCATCAAGACGATGACCGGTGCCGCCGTGGAGAAGGTGGATGTGGTGGACGACCAGTGCGTGGTGACCGTCAAGGACAGCAAGGAGAAGGTCACGGAGATCACTTGCGACATCGTGCTTTCAGCTGTGGGCGTGGCCACCAATCTCGAAGGCCTCGGCCTTGAAGAGTGCGGTGTGGCGTTTGAGCACGGCAAAGTCACCGTGGATGACTACTACCGCACGAATGTTGAGGGCGTGTATGCCATCGGCGACATCGTGCACGGGCCTGCGTTGGCGCACGTGGCGTCACACGAGGCGCTCGTCTGCGTGGAGAAGATCGCGGGCCACAATCCCGAGCCGGTTGATTACAGCAACATCCCGGGCTGCACCTACACGACGCCCGAAATTGCGTCTGTCGGTCTCACCGAGCGTGCCTGCGTCGAGCAGGGCAAGGAAGTGCTCATCGGCAAGTTCCCGTTCACCGCTTCCGGCAAGGCCGCTTCGTCAGGCAACCGCGACGGTATGGTGAAGGTCATCTTCGACAAGAACACTAACGAATGGCTGGGCTGCCACCTTATTGGCGACAACGTTACTGAGATGATTGCCGGTGCTGTCACCGCCCGCAAGAAAGGCATGACCGGACCCGAAATCATCAGTTCCGTCTTCCCGCATCCCACTATGTCTGAGGCGATTATGGAAGCTGTGGCCGTGGCGTATGGGGAGTGTGTGCACATTTAGACGTGAGATGTGTGACGTGTGACGTGTGACGTGTGATTTGAGAGATAACCCTTATTAACATCATAAGTCATACGTCAAAAATCAAAAAAAATGAAAAAGTTTCTCATAGCAATTCTGCTTTTGGTCTCTGCGTTGGCGAGTTATGCGCAGCGTGAGGAGGTTGGCGAGGCGGTGACGTTCCACGACACCACGTGGTATGATCGCGGGTTCGATGTCTATATTGGCGGCGGCATGTTCTGGGGCGGCCGGCAGACGGCGCTCTATTACAACGGCAGCCGCTACAACGAGTGCAATCTCAACTACATTTTCGACAACGAGTACCGCACACGCCAGCTGCTTGAAGCCGTGGTGCAGGTTTATCCGCACATCAGCATGAACGATGAAATCGGCTATCGGGAGGAGGACCTCAACATGCTCCCGACCTACAACCTGGCAGCCAATATCGGGCTCGGCGTGCGCTACAAAATCCGCAATAACTGGGCCATTGCGCTGTCGTACACCTTCTCGCGACTGACCACTACCAACAAGCTGCTGCTGACCTACACCTCCGTGTCGGGCAACAATTACAAAGCTCCGGAGTTGACGCTCGTAGGCAAGGAGGACCGTTCGATGATTGATCTGTCGGCTTCGTATCTCTTCAGCGGGGTGCACAAAATCGTGAAACCCTTTGTGGAACTCGGCGCGCAGTTCAACTACGTGAAGGTCAAAAAGTTCGATGCAATCCTGTTGGATACGCACAACAATCCGGTTTATACGCAAACGCTGATGGATTATTACCAAGGTCAGAATTGGCAACCCGGTATGGAGGCATACGATGTGATTTACGGCGGTGCTGGTTTCGGGGTATCTGTCGCCACAGGCCTGAAGCTGGTGGTCAACAAGTACGTTTCGATAGACCCGACGTTCTATATGTGCATGAGCCGCCTGCATCTGGAACCCTACGGCTCGAAGGTGATGTCGTTGAACTATTGCGCGATGCTCCGCGTGGTGATGAACGATTTCTTCTTTCAGAATAGGTAGGTGGGGGGAGGGTTACATGGTTACATGGTTACATGGTTAGAGGGTTACATGGTTAGAGGGTTAGGTCCAGAGGGACCATGCTGATTCGGCCTGGGCGTGTAACATAGACAATCCGTTTTGGGTCTTCGCGCCGCGGCGGATGCCCTCTTTCAGAAAGGCTGTTTCTGACGGATTATACACTAAGTCATACAGAAAATGTTCGCCCGATATGCCCGCGTAGGGGATGTCGGGCTTTTCATTGATGTTGGGATAGGTGCCCAGGGGGGTGCAGTTTACGATGAGTTTGTGGTCGGAGATGGTTTCCGGGGTGAGAGCGGAGTAAGGGAGCCCTTTATCCGGGTTTCGGGAGACGGCAGTGCAGCGGCAACCCATCTTTTCCAAAACGTAGGTTACGGCTGCGGCAGCACCGCCCGTGCCCAAAATTAACGCCCGGTCAGGAATCGTTATCCCTTCCAAAGATTGTCTGAATCCAATGATGTCGGTGTTGTGTCCGGTGGTAATGATTTGGTCGTCAAGGTGTTGGACAACGACGGTGTTGACAGCTCCGACTGCGGCTGCCTCTTCCGACAAGTGATCCAGAAACGGGATGATTTGTTGTTTGTAAGGGATGGTGACGTTGAATCCGACCAAACGGGGATGTTGGCGGATAAAATCCGTTATTTGCTGAATGTCAGAAAGTTCGAATAAATCGTAAGAGAAGTCAGGGATATGCTCGAGGCGGAACTTCTCCTCGAAATAAAGGTTGGAGAAGCTGTGAGACAGCGACTTGCCTATAAGCCCGAGCTGGTGCATTTTATTGGTTGTCAGAGACTTTGCGCTTTTTCGCGGAGACAATCCACTTGATGATTACATAGACGATGCCGATGGCGAAAACAGCCAGCAGTGCGATGGTGAGTTCGTGGTTGTATTTGTCAATCAGGTCTTTCTGTCCGTGCGCGACGTAGCCGAGGATGGCCAGCACCGTGTTCCAGGCAGCCGCACCGATGCTCGTGAAGAGGATGAATTTGCCGATGTGCATCTTGGCGAGGCCGGCGGGGATGGAAATCAGCTGCCGGATGGCGGGGATGAAACGGCCCACGAGCGTGGAGACGTTGCCGTGCTCGCGGAAATACTCCTCCGCCTTCTCCACTTTTGAGCTGTCCAACAGCAGCAAATGCCCCACTTTGCTGTCGGCGAACCAGTAGATGATGGGGCGGCCTAACCATAGAGCAAGCACATAGTTGATGAGGGCTCCTATGAGTGCGCCGAGGGTGGCGAACAGGATGACAAACAGCACGTTGACGAATTTCGAAGACGTGACAAAGAGCGCATCGTTGTCGCTGTTGCAGGCTTGGTAGGCGGCGGGCGGCACAATCACCTCCGACGGGAACGGGATGAACGAACTCTCGATCGTCATCAACAGCGTCACCGTGCCGTAGTTCAGGTGGCTGTTGTACCACGAAATCACGCGCCCCGTTGCCGACTCTTTTTGCAGCGTGTCAGCAGGTTGCGCTTGTGCGAATGCCGGCGAAACCGCCCATAATAACACCAGTATCGTTAATGCTTTCTTCATAGTTTACTGTTTACTGTTTACCGTTTACTGTTTACTGTTTACCGTTGTCTCTATCTCCCTTGAACTTTGAACTTTGAACCTTGAACCTTGAACCTAATTGTTCCTCACGTCCGAGATCCTGTCTAAATAGGGACTCACTATATAGTAGATGTCGGGGTATTGCTCGTACAGCTTTTCGGAATCGATTTCGAGGAAGTCCTCGGAGATGCCGTTCTCGTTGATGATGAGGGCGTTCTGCAGGTGATGGATGGCGTTGACGGGGTCGTTGTCGGCAATGTGGAGCAGGGCGAGGAAGTAGCCGAGGTGCAGGTAGAGTTCGGAGTCGGGGGAGTCGGTGTAGTGGGTTTCGAGAATGTGGAGGGCCGTCTTCGGGGTGTGCACCAGATAGCAGAACTCAGTCAGCCAGGCACAGTAGTCGGTGTCATTTTGGAACTGGTTGGCGGCGGAGAGACAGAGCTGCTGGAACTCGATTCCGTCGGGACGGTCGAGGCTCAGGCAATCGAGCACCCATTCCAGCTTTTCGAGTGTCAGGTTTTCGGCTTTGTAGAACCGGTCGATGAAGTCGGGAATTTCGTCCATGCGGCCCATCGCGCTCAAGGTCTCCACGAGCTCGGAGAAGGCAAACGGGAAGTCGATGTCTTTCTCGTCTGCTTTGAGAATGTGTAGCAGCGAGTCCTCGTAGCGGTGCATCTTGCGCAAGGCTCTGCCCATCAATACGTTGGCGGTGTTCTCATCCGAAATCTGAGAAGCAAGCTGGCAATAGTCGAGGGTTTTCTGGTAGTCGCCGAGGTGACAGTTCTCTTGGGCGATGGCGAAGTAGAGGAGTGCCTCCGGTTCGATGGAATTGGCGAATTCGAAGCACTGCAGGGCTTCGGGGTGTTGGCCGTTGATGGCGTACAGACTACCCGTCACCATCCAGATTTGCTTGATTAGCGGAAACTCGCGGCAGAGCATCTCCGCAAAGGCCAGTTCGGCATCGAAGCGGTCGCTGCGCTGCATGTTGTGGGTCTGAATCAGCAGGTCGAGGTTGTAGATCACGCCATTGTCGTAGCGATAGGCCTCCATGAAGCAGTCGAAAGCCTTGGGAACGTTGTTTTTGTCGAGGTAGAGGTTGGTAAGGATGAAGTAGGCGTTGGAGGAGGGCTCGATGGAAATCGCCTTGGAGACCAGCTCCCGCACGTTAAGGTTGAGACGGAAAGTGTAGGCGATGAATGCCAGCTCCTCGTAGAGCACGGCTGAGGGCGGGAAGCGGCGCAGGGTCTTCTGCATGAACAGCTGCGCCTCGTCGATCTGGTTGTTCCAGATATAGTAACGCGCCTGCCAGATGACAAACTCGGGATCCTCGGGGAACTCCTTGCGGGCCCGTTCGATCGCTTTCTTCAGATAATCGCCCTTTTGGGAGAACATCAGGTGCGAGATGATGACGTCGTATTGGTCCTCGTCATAGTCCATAAGGATACCCTTGTCGCAAGCATCACAGAACCCTTTCGCCAAGGAGATTTCCTCTTCGGTGAACTCATCTTCCTCATTTACATCATCATAGAAACGCATAGTGCCTGAAATTTTAAGGGTGCAAAGGTACAATTTTTTTTGGTTAGGTGGATAATACGGTTACACGGTTACACGGTTAGATGGTTAGAGGTGATTTAACCGTGTAACCATCTAACCATGTAACCAAAAAAATCATATCTTTGCCGATTATTTTTCAAAACGACAATCAACTGATAATTAAGCAATTATATGGCTAAAAGTATATCAAAACTGAGAAATATCGGCATTGCGGCGCACATTGACGCCGGAAAGACCACCTGTTCGGAGCGCATCCTGTACTTTACTGGCGTGAACCGCAAGATTGGCGAGACGCACGACGGGCAGGCCACCATGGACTTCATGAAGCAGGAGCAGGAGCGCGGTATCACGATCGCTTCCGCTTCCATCACGGCCGAATGGAAAGGTCACCAGATTAACCTGATCGACACTCCAGGCCACGTGGATTTCACCATCGAGGTGGAGCGTTCCCTGCGTGTGATCGACGGCATGGTGGCCGTGTTCTGCGCGGTTGGCGGTGTGGAACCTCAAAGTGAGACCGTCTGGAACCAGGCCGACAAGTACCGCGTGCCGCGTATCGCGTTCGTCAACAAAATGGACCGTACCGGTGCCGACTTCAGCGAGGTCATCGCCCAGATGGAGAAGTACTTGGGAACCAACGCCGTGCCCATCCAGATTCCGATGGGAGCGGAAAGCGACTTCCAAGGTTGCATTGACTTGGTGAAGATGAAGGCGTTGACCTTCTCGGAAAAAGAGGTCTTCGAGAACGAGATTCCCGCCGAGTTCGCTGCCGCCGCCGAGGCTGCCCACAAGAACATCATCGAGAAGCTCGCCGATTTTGACGACGAAATCGCAGATGCCTACCTTGAAGAACGCGAAGTTACGGAGGAGCAAATCCGCAAGGCTCTTCGCGAGACGACCATCAAACTGTTGATTACGCCGGTGTTGTGCGGAGCGGCGTACAAGAACAAGGGCATCCAGCCGCTGTTGGATGCGGTGATCGAATACCTGCCCTCGCCCACGGACATCGGAGCGGTTATCGCCCACGATCCCTACGACGAGGAGAAAACCTACACGCGTAATCCTTCGAACAACGAGATTTTCTCGGCCCTCGCCTTCAAACTCATCAACGACCCGTATGTGGGACAGCAGACTTTCATCCGTATCTTCAGCGGCAAGTTGACGAGCGGCATGAGCCTCTATAACACCAACAAAGACAAGAACGAACGTGTGGGCCGCATCTTCCGCATCAAGGCCAAGGAGCGCGAGGAAATTTCCGAGGCCGGTGCAGGCGAGATTGTCGCCCTCGTGGGCATGAAATACACCCGCACCGGTGACACGCTTTGCGACGAGAAGCAACCCATCGTGTTGGAGTCCATTTCCGTGCCGCCTGCCGTCATCGAGATGAAGGTCACCCCGACGGACAATAAGAACCGCGACAAACTCGGAGAGGCACTGGCCAAGCTGAGCAACGAGGATCCCTCCTTCCACGCGCACTACGACGACGAGACGGAGGAGACCATCATTGCCGGCATGGGCGAGCTGCACTTGGAAATCATCGTCGATCGCTTGAAGGACGAGTTCAAGGTGCCGATTGAGGTTGGTGCGCCGAGCGTCTCCTTCCGCGAGACCATCACGCAGCCGTTCGAGAGCAATTACAAGCATGTGAAGCAGACGGGCGGTCACGGACAGTTCGCGCACACGGTCATCCGTTTCGAGCCGAATCCCGGCAAGGGTTTCGAGTTCGTGGACGTTTCCAAGGGCGGTGTCGTGCCAAGAGAGTACATTCCTTCCATTGAGAAAGGTCTTCGCGCCGCGATGGAGAAGAGTCCGCTGGCGGGTTATCCCGTGGTGGATGTGAAGTGCGTGCTGGTCGATGGTAATTACCACCCGGTTGATTCCAGCGACATGGCCTTCCAACTCTGTGCCGCTCAGTGCTTTAAGACTGCCTACAACAAGATGGCACCCGTGCTGATGGAGCCGGTGATGAAGGTGGAGGTGAACACGCCGGACGAGTACATCGGCAATATTACCCGCGACATCACCAAACGTCGTGGCCGTATTGAGAACATGCGTCGTTTCCGCAAGGGTTCGCAGAAACTCGACGGTTTCATCCCGTTGATGGAGATGTTCGGCTATGCCACGGCCTTGCGCAATGTCACCAGCGGCCGCGCCAACTATTCGATGGAATTCTTCCAATATATGCGGATGCCCGCCGCCAAGCAGGAGGAAGTCGTGGCGGAGCGCCGCAAAGCGTAAATTGCTCAGTCTCGGAGGCAGCGGACGGAGCGGCCGAGAATCTTTTCATAAAAATGGCGATACACCATTGGGGAATAGTAAAATAGGTACCGGACATAAGCATTGTCCCCATTGTTTTCTGTGGATGACCAGAAGTATGCTCTGTCGCCTTCGTCGCCGAACGATGTGCTGCCCAAGCAGAATCCGGCAGGGATGCCACTGAAGCCTGTGGCGTTGTTGCTACTCGGATCTGCGCCAATATCGCATCCAACAGCGTTACCATTCCACCAGGAGGTGGAAGCCAGCGACTTGGCGATATAATAGGTGTAATGGTAAGTGTTTTCACAAATGTACTCCGTTTGGGAAGTGATATAATCCGTGAGTGCTGTCCATTCCGAGTCGTTTGGCAGATGCCATCCACTAGGACACGCGCCTAAAGCTGCGTACCAATTGTAGAAATTGCCCCGTTCCTCCCACGGGATTGTCAGGTTGTAGTATTCTAAGAAGTCGCAGTAGTAGGGTGCTGTGTCGCCCAACGACACGCTTCCGCCGACAGGGATTTCGGTGCCGTCGGGAAAGTGCGAGGTGCGCAGGTTCTCTTTCATCCAGCATTGGTTACCGATTTGCACAGTGTTGTAGATGTTTCCGTCATAGTCGTACAAAAAGGGCTGTCCATCACAAGGAACTCCGTGCATGTCGAAAACAAGGTTGATCTGTTCGCTGGTGAATTGGTCTTTCGTGACAACAGAACTCACTCTTGAAGGGGAATAACCACGGTATCTCATCCTGTCTCCCGGTTCGAATTCATAGGGGGAGATGCTTTTTGATTTCAGTTCTGGCTCTCTGTCCGCAAGCAAACCTTCGTGTCTGATACGGTTTGCGCTTGCGTGTCCGGTGTTTGTCAGCTTCGTGCTGCGTGTCCCTGATGAAGTCTGCACGGAAAGAATGTACGTCTGCGGATGGGTAAGCGCAATGCTAAAAAGATTGTCTCCCTCCATTAGCAGATTGCTGTATTCAACACAAACGCGCCCGGTGATGTCGGAGATTCGTATCAGGGCCTGCTCCCTTTTCGAAGACTGGATTCCTACTCGTGTGGTGCCGTCAAACGGGTTGGGCATGACCTGTATCCCATTGTCGTTGAGTCGGTTCGGGATGCCAGTGTGCAGAATGAAGGTATATACCGTGTCGGGATAGTAGAGCGTTTCGCTCCAATTTCGGGTGAGGTTCTCGATGGTGATGCTGTCGGGCTGCAAATAGCTGCCGTCGGTGGTCTGGTAGGAGAAGGTCAGCGTAAGGCTGTCCTGACCGGACGCACCCGTCATGCCCAACAGTATGACAATCAGTAACTTGATTCTTTTCATGTTTCAATTAATGCAGTTAGAAACTAATGCTGAAATTCAACTGCAAAAGTACAAAAAAACACATTGATTGTGACTTGTGACGATTTTTTTCATATTTTCGCGGTGTATTTATTATAATGTTTCAGAAGAATAAAACGATAATGATATGACTTATTCACAGATGGCACAGTTGGAACTGATGAACGCGGCTGCTAACGTTAATTCTCAAGAGGAATTGGATGCTCTGCGGCTCACGCTTTCGATTTTCTTTGCGGAGAGGGCACAAAAAGCAATAGATAAAATGTGGGAGGAAGGGACGCTTGACCAGGCCAAACTGGACGAGCTCCGCGGGCAACACCTTCGCACTCCTTATCAAACAGCGTGATTATGCGTTACATTGTCCTTGACACGAATTGTCTCATTCAGGTTCTTCCTTCAAGAAGTCCTTACCACCGTGTGTGGACGGATTTTCTTGCAGGAAAGTATTGCTTATGTGTAAGCAATGAGATTTTGTCTGAATATGAAGAAATCCTTTCTATCCACACATCGCCCGAAGTAGCTCGAAATGTGGTGGAAGCCATTTCGGCATCCTCAAACTCATTATCGGGAATCCTATTATCGTTTTCGTTTGTTGGCAGATGTGGACAAAGATGATGATAAATTCGTAGACTGCGCCATTACAGCCAATGCGGATTACATTGTAACCGAAGATGCGCATTTCAAAATTCTGAAACAGATACCATTCCCCAACCTCACTGTTTTAACATTGGATGAGTTTAATGAAACGTTGATGGCACAATAATCTTTCGTTTCCTCCAACTCAAGATTTTGTTTTTTTTCAGGACTTACTCCTATGCCCATCCGTTAGTTTCACAGAATTATTTCCTCAGATGCAACCGCGGCAACATCACAGCCGACTCCTCGGTGTCGTTTTCGCCTTTCCAGGCTACCACGTAGGCCACCTCAGCCGCATACACCGAGAATCCTTGTCTTGTTAAATCCTGCAATTCGTTGCGCTTCTTCGCGGATAATACAGCAACGCAATCCCCCGTGGAAGTATATAGACTGTTATCCTTGAACCATAGTGACTGACCGCTTCGCAGATTTAATATCTTCGCCTTTTTGTCTTTGATATAATCCAAGAAGACATCCTTATGGGTCAGTTGCACCGTGATTTCATTCGGTGTATTGTACAATGTGCGATCTTCCTCATAAACTAAATCTTGATGATGGATTCGGTCGAAAATGGACGAACAAGTGTGGATGTAGAGTTTTTTGCGGGCGCGGGTCATCCCTACATACAATTTCCGGATGTTTTCTGCCGTTTCCTCCTCGTCTCGTGCCAACATCATATACACCGTGTCGAATTCGCGACCTTTGGTTTTGTGGATGGTGGAGACCAAAACAGTTTGATTGTCAGCGAAGCAGAAGTCTTCAATGTTGGACTCGAATATATAATCACCTAAATCGCTGCGATATTTTACCCTGTTTGTGCTTTCAAAAGCATGGAAGAAAGCGTGCAAATACTCTGACAGGTCGCTTTGAGCGTAAGTGCGGATGGTTTTGTCTTTTGTTTCGCTCCATGCGGCTTCAGTAATAATTGGGGAGGTGGTCCGTTTGTCAATCTGCTTCATAAAATAGCGGATTTCTGCCAAATCGGCAAGCCGGAATGAACCACCAGACTGTATCAGTTTGGCACGGAATCCCTCCTTAAGCAGAAGCCCGGCCATTTGAACTGCTTCGTCGTTGGTATTTGTCATTACACAAATGCTGCCGTCTATTCCGTTGTTTTTCAGTTGATTGATGATGGGCGAATAGAGGTTGGAACTGACATGTCGGGTCAACTGAACCAGCCCTGTCTCTTGGCTTATCGCATTGCAACCTTGTCTCTTCATACGATTACTCAGACGGTGGATGAAGTTGTTGGAGAACTGGACGATATTATGACAACTGCGATAATTGTCGGTCATCTCATACTGAACAGCTTGGAAATCAGTGATGAAAGAACGCATGTGTTTGGAATCCGAGCCACGGAATTGGTAAATGTTTTGATCATCGTCGCCGACTGCAATTACCCGCATCTCCTCGTTCTGTCGCATCAGTGCCCCCACAAGTGCGTATTCGTCGGCATCCATATCCTGCGCCTCATCAATCACCAGCACAGTTTTCCCGATTTTGGTGGGTTCGACCTCGCCGTTTTCCACCATTTCGGCCGCCCTCTTAACTACTTGGTCAGCTTCTTCTAGATTTCCCATTTTCCCAATCAGGTCAAAACTGAAAGAATGAAAAGTCTTGATGTCCACGAAATGGGCTGCGTTTCCAATCAGTTTGATTAGCCGCTGTTTGAACTCGATGGCGGCGGCACGCGAAAAGGTTAGCATCAGCAACTGTTCGTGCTTCACGTCTTCAAGCAACAGTAGAGAAGCTAATTTGTGTACTAATACCCTCGTTTTCCCGCTTCCTGGTCCGGCGGCCACCACAATGCACTTCGACTGTTTGTCCTGAATGATTTCCCGCTGTTTGTCAGAAAGTTCCCCGAACAGCTGACGGTATTTTCCCATTGTGATGTTCTTCTCGATTTCTTGCGCCCTTTCTCCTTTAAAATATTGACTGACGAATTTTTTATGATCCAAAAGAAAATAATCCTGTACAAATTGCAATGCAGCGCCGTAATCCTTGACCATCAGGTTGGCATATTCCCCCACAATATGTATTTGTCTGATTTTCTGCTTGTAAAATTCATCTAACAGACGGTAATCATCCTTTTTATAGCTGTATTTCATGTCGGTCAGACGGTGTATCTGCATGGCATTGTATATCACCAAAAATCCGCCCTCCAACTTCAATGCTCCGATCTTGCCGAGATAGAGCAACGCTTCTTCCACATCGCTTATGGTGCAAGGTCTCCCCGATATGTTCATCAGAGGATTTTCGGCGAACTTTTTTTGAAGCCCTGTTACCGAAAATTGGACTAAACGTAGGTCCTTGTTGGTGTTTTCCGACTCCTTTATCGGCAAAGTATATAATTTTTCGATGATGAACCGGCAAAGATCAATACGAAGGTTGTTTTTTCTTGAAATGGTGTCAACATCTTGATTCAACGAAATTCGTACTATTCCTTTTTCGATGTTTTCTTTTTTCTTAATGTAGGATTTGATGCTCAGGAAATAGAGAATGGTGCGAATGTTTCGAATAGTTGCATCATGAATCCCTGCCGACAGTGCGCTTTCGTTCAACTCTTTATAAGATAATTCGATTTCATTGTCACAAGAGATGACCATCGCCAGCAAGAATTGTTCGAGCTTGGCGAACGATTCGAATCGTTTCAGGGATTTTTTCTCGTTGTCGGTTTTGTGGAGAAAGGCAGACATGTCTCGTGAGTCGGCCAAAATACCTTCTTGTCGCATCAAACTCACCGCTTGAATGACTTCGGCTTTGGTCATACCTAACATGTCTGCAAGGTAGTCCACGCGTGATTCAGCTTCCCTGTTACCTGCTCCCGCTTTGTACTTGTTTGAAATTAGCGACTTGATAATGCGAATGGCTTGGGTTTGCACGTCGTTGGAAAATAACGAGGAATGTTCGATGTGCTTACGTGCTTCTTCCATATTCTTGACCATGATGCCTGTGGCGAATACGCGGGGTACATTATTGCCGCGACTGATATAGCCGGCCTCTTCCAGAGCTGCCAATGCCGTGCGCACACGGGTCTCAATTCCCATCACTTCATCGTTCCATCCCGCTTGCCGTGCAATTTCCAAGGCGGAACAACTCACCGTCTTCCGTTGTCGGGTGAGGTCTTTGATGGCTTTCCAAACTTGTTGTATTTCGCTGATGCTCAGCTTTGTCTGATTAAGCAGGATGAAGTGTTTGTCCAAATCATGGTCGCTATAAAGAATGTAGCATTGCGCGTTGAGTTGAGGGTCTCGTCCAGCACGCCCGGCTTCTTGCACATAATTTTCCAACGAATCGGAGATATCGTAGTGGATTACCATGCCAACGTCTTTTTTGTCAACGCCCATACCAAATGCCGATGTCGCCACAATTGCCCGTACTTGATTGTCCATAAATGCGTTTTGGTTGGCAATCTTGTCGTCGGCATTCATCTTACCGTTAAATGGCAATGCAGGGAAACCATCGCTGGTCAGCTTTTCGGCGATTTCTCTCGTTTTGCGCGTGCGTGACACGTAGATAATGGTGGGTGAATCGTTAGCAATAAGCAAGTTGCGTAGATGGTTGTATTTTTCTTCTTCTGTTTCGGCATGAATGACAGAGTATCGAAGGTTGGTTCTTGCTGAAGTGGATGCATATAGTTCTAAATCCAACCCTAATTTCCGATGAAAATAGTCGCGGATGTCTGAGATGACTTTCTGTTTGGCAGTGGCAGTGAAACAGGAGACAGGAATGGGCTTTGGGTTGCTCTTTTTCTCTTGCAATTTCCGGATAAAGTCGCCGATGTAGAGATAATCGACGCGGAAATCGTGCCCCCAAGCGGAGAAACAGTGTGCCTCATCAATGACAAATCGCACAACATTGCGACAAAGAAGTAACTTTTCGAGGGTCTTGGATCGCAGCATTTCCGGCGCTATGTAAAGGATGGACGCGCTCCCGTCAGCCACCCGTTCGAAGGCGTTCGTGCGTGAAATGGGATCCAGCAACCCGTTGATAGTGACAGCCTCAGTGATTCCTTTATCCGCCAGGTTATCTACCTGGTCTTTCATCAGCGATTGAAGCGGGGAGATAACCACGGTGAGCCCGTGTTCGTTACGGCCTGCCATGATGGCCGGGAGCTGGAAAGTCAGCGATTTGCCACCGCCAGTGGGGAATATGGTGAGCAGCGATTTGCCGTCCACCGCCGCCTGCACGGCTCGCTCCTGCATAGGCTCGCCGTCAAACGTGCGAAACTTGTTGTATCCGAAAACGGATTGAAGATTCTTGTGAATGTCCAGTTTCTTTTCACAATAGGAGCAAGGTCGATGACAAGGAGTGCCGCACAATAGTTTCAATACATGTTCGACAAGCGGATAATTGTGAAGCACCCATGGCGGGGTGATGGAATAGGCATCACCAGTTTGAACAAGGGATAAAGAGTAGGCTAACTCGATAGGATGTTTTTCGATAAGTTGTGCTATGTCCGCATGGTCACATATCAATCCGTAAAATTCTGTTTGAATCAGCCCAACTAATTCATTTTGTGTCTCTCTAAATCCGATATAGTCGAAAAAGCCGTTGAATTCCTCTTTTTTGGATAGCAATTTGAAATAGATTGATTGTAAATTCGAGGACAGATTGTTGAAAGCTGAGATTTCATCGTAAAAAAGGTTGCGAGCTTTCAAACAGTCATTGAGAGGGTTATTCATTTCCTCTACTTGTAATTTGTCGTCTTTCAGTAGCTTATGATACGGACGGCGTGGAAAGAGCAGCGGGGAAAAGTAGAGTGTGTCAATGACTTTTTTGCGTTTAAGGCTTGGGATGTCAGCAAGATATTTCAGGTCATGATGCAGGATATTGTGTCCGCAAAGGAATTCCGCATCGCGGATGAATTTCGCGAACTCATCTTTTGAAGCCGTGTGGAGTTGTTTGTCAGGTTCGATGAATGCCCCGAAGTCATATACTTTCCTACCGTCAGAAGAGACTTCTGTGTCAATGAAGGCCACAACATTACTCTCTTCCGCTGTTTGCGAGAAAGAATTACGGATTCTGTTCAGGTATTCTTGGATGCTGGCCATTGACTTCTACGCACAAAATCATTTCACGGCGCAAAAGTAGCATTTTTAACAATTGATTCTTAATTTTTATCAGAAGTGCTTGTGAAACAGTGTACTATTGTCCTATTGCTCCGTTCAACTACTGTCAGTGCCAGAAAGTTTCCAGGTCATATCCATCGCAAAAAAAAAAAGCGCAACCGAAGTCGCGCTTTTTTTGTTTGGAAGTAACTCAGCGATTACTCGCCGATCTGTCTGCGGATGAAGCTGACACAAGCCAGATCCTTGTCCATTCTCTTGATGTAGTCGCCGACGCTCTCTTTGCCGTCGCCGCCCATCACGAGGACTTGGTATTTCAGGGTGCTCTCCTTGAAGAACTTCACCAGACGACCTTGGGCGATCTGCTGGATCTTGTTCTCGTTCAGGTTGGCAGCCTCTTTCTCAGCAACTTCAACTTTGATCTTGCGAGCCTCTTCGGCTTGCTCCTCAGTGATCCAACCCTTGGCCATGTTGGAGTTGATGTGATCATCGCTATCGACGTGAGCGGGGTTGATGCCGGCCTTGTTCAAAGCGGAATCAACGGCTCTCTGGATCATTTCGATGCGGGTCTTCTCAACACCCACGGCAAGTTCGCGGTCTTTCACATCTTGCGGGATGGCGTTCTCGTCGAGGGCGACGGGAGCCATGGCGGTGATGTGCAGCGCGACGTTGTGAGCGGCCTCTGCAGCCTTCTCACCGGGCTTGTTGAAACCAACCAGCGTGGCTTTGTGGTTACCCATGTGGTTGTAAGCCTCCACGTAAGCGGCCTCAAGCACCTGATAGTCGGGACATTCGATCTTCTCACCCGTCTTACCGGTCATTTCGACCATCTTCTCGGCAACCGTCATGCCGTCAATCTGCATGTTGAGGAGGTCTTCCTTAGTCTTGACGTCAGCGGCCATAGCTTTGTCGAGGACGCTGTCGGTGAAGTTGACGAACTCATCGCCCTTGCCCACGAAGTCGGTCTCGCAAGCCATGACGAGCATGTAACCTTTGGTTCTGTCGGCATTGGTCTTGGCGATGATGCGGCCCTCGTTGGAGGAACGGTCGGCGCGCTTGGCGGCCACTTTCTGACCTTTCTTGCGGAGGATGTCGCGTGCTTTTTCGAAGTCGCCTTCAGCCTCGACGAGCGCCTTCTTGCAGTCCATCATACCGATACCGGTCTCTTGTCTGAGTTTGTTTACATCAGCAGCTGTGATATTAGCCATATTGTTGTAATTTTTTTTCTGTGATTAAAATTATTCGTTGTTCTTGCGGGAGACTCTTCTGCGTCTGCCGTCGCGGTTTTCGCCTTCTTCTTCGCCGTTCTCTCTGTCGGCGTTCTCAGCGTTCATTTCCGCGATTTCCTCTTCCATACGATCCTTGTTCATCTCGCGCTCGGCCTGTCCTTCGCGGATGGCGTCGCAGATGGCCTTGAGGATCACGGCGATTGACTTGGATGCGTCGTCATTTGCCGGGACGGGGTAGTCCACCATGCGCGGGTCGGAGTTGGTATCGACGATAGCGAAGGTGGGGATGGCGAGCTTGCGGGCCTCAGCCAAGGCGATGTGCTCCTTCATGATATCCACGATGAAGACGGCTGCAGGGAGGCGGGACAGGTCGCTGATGGAACCCAAGTTCTTCTCCAGTTTGGCGCGCTCACGGCTGATTTGCAGACGCTCGCGTTTGGAGATGTTCTGGAATTGGGGGCTCTCGATCAGACGGTCGATGTCGCTCATCTTTTTGACGGCCTTGCGGATGGTGAAGAAGTTGGTGAGCATGCCGCCGGGCCAACGCTCGGTCACGTAGGGCATGTTAACCTCCTTGACCATGTTGGCAACGGTCTCCTTGGCCTGTTTCTTGGTGGCCACGAAGAGGATCTTGCGGCCGGAACGTGCAATGCTCTTGGCAGCGTTGCAGGCCTCGTCCAGCTTGCCCATGGTTTTGTAAAGGTCGATGATGTGGATGCCGTTCTTCTCCATGAAGATGTACGGCGCCATGGCGGGGTTCCATTTACGTTTCAGGTGTCCGAAGTGACATCCCGCTTCTAATAATTCTTCAAATTGTACGTTTGACATGTTTTTTTTATTTGTTTACGTTCTTAAAAGCAACGGTGGAGTAGTCCTTACGCGGGAATCTTCACCGTTTCGATACTAAACACTGTCCAAGCAAGAATCCGATTAACGTTTGGAGAATTGGAATCTCTTACGGGCCTTGGGCTGACCGGGTTTCTTACGTTCCACCATACGCGGGTCGCGGCGCAGGAATCCCTGGGCTTTGAGGGCCGGACGGAGTTCGGGGTCGATCTGGGTGAGGGCCTTGGCGATAGCCATGCGGAGTGCCTCGGCCTGACCGGTGACACCGCCGCCGTCGAGGTTGGCCTTGATGTCATACTGGCCCATCAGGTTGGTCACCTGGAAGGGTTGCTCGACCTTGTACTGCAGGGTGGGAACGCAAAAATATTCCTTATAGTCACGGTTGTTGACCATGATTTGGCCGCTGCCGGGTTTCATATACAAACGGGCAACTGCGGTTTTTCTTCTGCCTAATGTATTGATTACTTCCATTGTTATTTAATATCCTTAATGTTAATGACTTTGGGTTGTTGGGCCTCATGCGGATGGTTGGGTCCCACATAGACGTGGAGGTTGCGGAAGAGTTGCGCACCGAGTCTGTTCTTGGGAAGCATGCCCTTGATGGCGTGTTCCAGAATGCGGCGCGGGTCTTTGCGCATCACCTCTCTCGGGGTAGCGAATCGCTGTCCGCCGGGATACGTGGTGTGGTGGACATAGAGCTTGTCCGTCCATTTCTTGCCGGTGAATTTCACCTTCTCTGCGTTGATGATGATCACATTGTCGCCGCAGTCGAAGTGAGGCGTGTAATAAGGCTTGTTTTTGCCTTTCAGAATGCGTGCCACCTGTGTAGCAAGGCGACCCACAACCATTTCCTGGGCGTCAACGACAACCCATTCTTTCTTGACGATCTTTTCGTTCGCCGAAATTGTTTTGTAACTTACTGCATCCATTTTTTCAGTTTTGACATTTTTTTTGTGAGAGACATCTTCACCCATATCTCTCTGATTTTTAACTTTTTTCCTTTGCTAACTTAAGGATAATAATCGAGATTTTTTAAGCGCGCAAAAATAGACTTTTTTCCGATATTGTCAATAGGTGTTGAAAAATAATTTTTCGGGGGTGGTTTTGGGCTTTTGGCGGTTGGCTTTTAGCTGTTGGCTTTTGGCTTTTGGCGGAAACATAGACTAATGACTATGACATAGATTTTTTTTTCATGTTGAGACATCAAGC
This sequence comes from Bacteroidales bacterium, assembly GCA_017962275.1. GTDB lineage: Bacteria > Bacteroidota > Bacteroidia > Bacteroidales > WCHB1-69 > F23-D06. Next base: position 881 of record JAGCVQ010000004.1, on the reverse strand, counting down.
AAGGCAAGAAAACATATTGTTCGCAATCCCAGTCTCAGGGCTGAATGGCCCGGTAGGAGACGACGCTTCCCGCGTCGTAACTATTACATCCGAACAACGCTGGATAGCGGAAAATAATATGTCTCAGTTGTGGCTTCTTGATTACTGTGATTTCCATACTGGCAAATCTTCCCATTCTACAGGAAAGCCCATGTCTTTTAAAGTCAATAGGCGATGATTATCTTCTAACAGCTCTTTCAGTTTGTTCTTGAAAGAATTACCCGGACTAATGATGTCAACCATATACTTGATTGCCGAAAGCAAGGCGAAAAGCTTGTTCTGCTTTATGGTTGTCAACACTGGGCGCCTCATGAAAGGTTGTGATGTGTTATATGGCAGCTTTAGATGTACCACAAAACGTCGATTCCAAATCCGACTGTGATGGGCACAACAATTTCGCAAATTGGAAAAGGCATGAAGCCAGTTAGCGAAAACATCAATGTCACCAATACCGAAAGCATGCGCAACCTTTTTTTTGTCATCACTCCTTTTCAGAAGCTTATACATTCTGCTTAACGTGCCAAACGAAAGCACCTCTAAAGACATCCAAGATGGAGGCATTGTCGGGGAATCATATTTAACATAGTAATGCTTGATAAAATCTTCATTACTTCTGTTCACATCATCTTCAATATCTTCTTGGAGTTGTGTAAAAGCGTCATCAGGGGTATTACCATATTGTTGACTGTCCAAATACCACATGACATCTTGGCTCGAAACCGAATAAACCAACGACAATTGCGTGCGAACAGCTACTTCAATTTTCTCCAATTCATTGAACACGAGATTTCTGAGTCTCCGATCGAAGACGTATAAATCAACAATGTCATTGAATTCAATGT
>JAGCVQ010000058.1 GCA_017962275.1 Bacteroidales bacterium | reverse complement strand
CTTCAATAACCAAGAACCAATAACCAATAACCCATAACCATTAAGCTTCAATAACCAATAACCAATAACCCATAACCATTAAGCTTCAATAACCAATAACCTATAACCCATAACCATTAAACCTATGCCTACGAAAAAAACCAATAGCTTCCGCTTGTTCGAACAAGCCAAAGAGACCTCCAATCCGCGCGTGGGAACGCTGTCGGATCAGCTCATCAAGCTGCGTCAGAGAAACATTGCCGAGTCGTTGTCCGACTTCGAGGGCAGTGCGCACAAACTGGAGCATGTCAAGAGTTTCGCCGGTGTGGATTTCATCGACGACGCCCGTTCCACCAACGCCAATGCCGTTTGGTATTCCCTGCAGTCGATGACCAAACCGACTGTCTGGATTACCAACATCGACAATTTGGAAAGTCTCACGGATGACATTCTGGAGGAGACTCGCCAGAAGGTCAAAGAGGTGGTGCTGCAAGGAGTTTACAACATCGATGTCTATCAGAAGATTGCCGAGATGGGTGTTCCGGTGATGATGACGATGAGCATGGAGGATGCGGTGAACCACGCCTTCTATGCCTGTCAGCGGGGTGATGTCGTGCTCTATGCGCCGGGTATCCACGGCAACAGCCAAATCACCTATCGCGAGCGCGGCAACCGTTTCAAAGCTTCTGTCGCACAACTCTAATTGCCTGTTATGGAAGCCGATACCACAACCCCGAAAGTGCCTCTTTTACGGCGCATCAACCTTAAGGCCGACAAGGTGATTCTCATCCTTGTGCTGTTCCTTTCGGCCGTGTCTGTCGTCATGGTCTATAGCATGCGCGGCGAGGTGGTGTTGCAGCATCTGAAGCACCTGCTCTTCGGCTATGTCGGGATGTATGCGATGTATAAAATCGATTACCGGAAACTCGGGGTTATCGCACCGTTTATCCTCTTCATGGCCATTGCCCTGCTCGTCTTGACCTTGTTGTCGCAGGCCGTGCGTGGTATCACCATTTTGGGTCGCGATGTGCAGACATTTTACGTCATCGGATTTCTAATTATCTTCTACATAGCCCATTACATAGCAAAATTGTATCATGTCAACGGGGAAATCACATCGGCCAACGCCCGATTTTTGTTTCTCCTGCTCGGCGGATTCTGCGCCGGCATTGCCACGTTGAACATGTCCACCGCTATCATTCTCTTTATCACAGGGTTGGTGCTCTTTTTCGTGGGCGGCTTCAAGCTCCGTGACATTGCCGGGATGGTAGGGGTTGTCTCCGTGGTGCTGATTGTGGCCGTGATTGTGGCGGTCAACCTTAGCGACGAGAAGCAGGCGAAGTTCGGTCGTATGGGCACCTTTATCAACCGTCTGGAATATTACATTACGAAAGATAACACTGATGGCTACGGCGACCAGATGATTCTGGCGCGGACGGCCATCGCACGGTCGGGGTTCCATCCCGCCGGTCCGGGCAAGGGTGTGATTAAGAACCGCTTGCCTGAAAAGGAGACCGACTACGCCTTCGCCTCCCTGTTTGAGGAGACAGGCATCGTGGTAGGGGTGGCCATCCTCTTCTCCTACCTCATATTCTTCTACCGGGCGAGGAAAATCGCCAAGGAGGCCACCGGCGCCTTCGGGCGGTTGTTGGCCTTCGGAATAGGATTTTGGATTACCTGCCAGGCGCTGGTACACATCGGCGTGAACTGCGAGCTGCTGCCCACCACCGGACAGACTCTCCCGTTTGTCAGCAGCGGCGGCGCCTCCCTTTTCGTTACCGGCTGCGCCATCGGCATGCTCCTCAACATCGGCAAAGTCTCCGCCCTCGAAAAAGAGAAAGAAGACCCCATGTCCCTCCTCCGACACCCCTAACCCTTTAACCCTTTAACCCTCCAACCCTCTCATGATTCAGATCAACAAACTGTCAGTCAATTTCACCGGGGACTATCTCTTCAAAGACATCTCGTTCGTGGTGGGTGACAAGGACCGTATCGGTCTTGTGGGGCACAACGGCGCGGGAAAATCGACCCTGCTGAAGATTATCCACCGCGATTTGGAACCGGCTTCCGGCATGATGGTGATCACTTCCGGGCATCGTGTGGGGTACCTGCCGCAGGAACTTGCCGGCAACTCCCCGCTGACGGTGTGGGACGAGGCCGTCTCCGCGTTCTCTGAAATTAAGGATATGGAACGCAAAATGCAACGCATCTCCACGGAATTGGCGGAAAGAACGGATTATGAATCGGAAGGCTACGCCCAACTAACGCAACAACTGTCCGATCTCAACGACCGATATAACCATTTGGGCGGCAATACGATAGAGGCCGATACCGAGAAGGTGTTGGCGGGCATGGGCTTCCTCCGCGAGGAGTTCCATCTCCCCATGTCTTCGTTCAGCAACGGCTGGCAGATGCGTGTCTGTCTCGCCAAAATCCTGTTGCAGAAGCCCGAAATCATCCTTTTGGACGAGCCAACGAACCACCTTGACATCGAATCCATCCAATGGTTGGAGGATTATTTGGCCAACTATGACGGCTGCGTCATTCTCGTCTCCCACGACCGAGCCTTCCTCGATCGTGTGACCAACCGCACTATCGAGATTACGTTGGGAAATATTCAGGATTACAAGTGCAGCTATTCGCAATATGTAGAACAGCGTTTGGAACGTATTGAGAGCCAGCAGTCTGCATACGAAAATCAGCAACAGCAGATTGCGCAGATTGAGCGTTTCATTGAACGCTTCCGCTACAAAGCCACGAAGGCGCGGCAGGTGCAGAGCCGTATCAAGATGCTGGAGAAGATGGATCGCATCGCCGTGGATGAGTACGACAACAGCTCCATCTCTTTCAAGTTCCCGCCTGCGCCGCATTCGGGATTGGTCGTGGTGGAGAGCAAGAACCTGAGTCTCGGTTACGACACCAAGCCGGGCGTGCTCAAGGGTGTGGATTTCCGTTTGGAGCGCGGCGAGCGTGTGGCCTTCGTCGGGCGTAATGGCGAGGGCAAATCCACTATGGTGAAGGCCATTGTGGGGTCGCTGCCGCCCGAAAGTGGCGAACTGCAGCTCGGATACCAAGTGGTGGTCGGTTACTATGCGCAGAACCAAGCCCAGTTGCTGAATCCCGACAAGACGGTTTTCGAGACCATCGACGATGTGGCGGTAGGCGACATCCGGCCCAAGATCCGCACCATTCTCGGCAGTTTCCTCTTCGACACGGAGGACACGGAGAAAAAGGTCCGGGTGCTCTCCGGTGGCGAGAAGGCGCGGCTCGCATTGGCGAAACTGCTGCTCTCGCCCTTCAACCTGCTCATCCTCGATGAGCCGACCAACCATCTCGACATGCCCTCCAAGGACGTGCTCAAGAACGCGTTGCTCCAATACGAGGGCAGTCTCATCCTCGTCTCCCACGATCGTGATTTCCTGCAAGGGCTCACCTCCAAGGTGTATGAGTTCAAGAACCACCAGATGCACGCTTTCACTGGCGATGTGTACGATTTTCTTGCACAGCGTAAGATGGAGACTCTCAATGAGTTGCAAAGTCGAAACGTGACTTCTACGGGCACTGCCGGCGAAAAAGCTGTCAGCGGCAAAGAGCAGTGGGAACAGAAGAAACAGCGCGAAGCCGATGACCGAAAGCGCAAGAACCGTCTGCGCAAATTGGAGGACGAGCTGGAACTGCTGCAGCGGCTGCTGGCCGACACGGAGGAAAAACTTGCCAATCCCGAGGGCAACACCGAAGCTATCGCCTCGGGAGAACTGTACAAAGCATACGAGTCGATTAAGGCTCAAATTGAGGAGAAGGAGATGGAGTGGTTGGAGCTGAGCGAGGTTTAGCTGTTTGCTTTTGGCTATTGGCAGAATCCAAAGTCTCACGTCTTACGTCTCAAATATGAAGAAAAGTTCAAAACTGTTACCGATTGTACCCCATATTCTGCCGCTACTTGTCATCGCGGCGGTGGCGTGTGTCGTCAGCGTACGTTATCTCAATGAGCCGCCGGGTTACATTCACGCCTGGGCGCAGTCCGACAACTACTCGTTAGCGCTGGGATTCCGTCACAATCATGGTGACTTCTTCCATCCGCAGACCCTCATCTACAACAAACAGCAATACGGTTTCGATGATCCCGAGTCGTTGGTGACGGGGTGCGATTTGCCCCTGCACCACTACCTTGTCGCAGTGCTGATGGGCGTCACGAACAGCACCGAACCGTGGGTCTTCCGCGGGTTCACGCTCGCCGTCGCCCTTCTCGGACTGTGGGCTTTGTACCTGTTCGCTTTCCTGCTGACGCGTTCGCGGGCGAAGTCGCTCCTCGTGGCCACGCTGACAGCTACAGCCCCGGCCTACGCCTACTACAGCTCCTCGTTCCTCCCCACGCTGCCGGCGCTCTCGCTGGCCATGGGCGGACTGTTGCTTTACGTGCTTCATCTTCAGGACGGAAAGACTTGGTGCCTTTGGGTCAGTCTGTTGCTGCTGACACTTTCTATGATGGTGCGGGCTTCGTTCGCCGTGCTTTGGGTGGCGGTGGCTGCATTCCAGTTGCTTCGGATTCTACGGAAGGAGACCACTTTCCGCGTCTCGTGGCTGCCTTTTTTCGCCGGCGCTCTCCTTTTTGCCGCTTGGTGGCTCTGGAGCATGCATCTGCGCAATGAATACGGCTCGCTCTTCCTCGCCAGTCTGCTCCCGGTGACAACCTGGGACAACGCCCGTTGCGTGTTCCAAAACATGCACGACCACTGGCGTTTCCACTATTTCCAGCGGATACAGCACTGGCTCTATGTGGCGGCGGTTGTCGCGATGGTTATCACGTTGATAGTCAAGAAAAAAGCGTCTTCCTCCGAACGAACCCCCCTTTCCCTCTGGTGGCTTTTGGCCATCTGGTTGTTCGGGGAGTTGCTGTTCGCGGTCGCCATGTTCGAACAGTTTATGTTCCATGATTACTACTTTTTAGACAGCTTTTTCCTGCCGATCGTGGTGCTGCTGGTCGGGATGCTCGCCATGCTGCCCAACCTTGAAAAGCAATGGGGTAGGGTGGTCTCGCTGCTGGTTGTGCTCGTGCTCACCGGCTTTATGACGGCCAAAGCCCTCGACATGCAGCAGGAACGCCGCAAAGAGGGCGTGGAGGCTTTTGAGACCGCCGTCCGCTACAAAAACGCGAACAAGATGCTGACAGAGGCGGGATATGGACTGAATGATATCAGGTTCCTGACCCTTTTCTCTTATCCCCAAAACACTCCGTTCGTGATGATGAACCGTGAAGGCTATTCTGTCATGGTCACGGATTCCGATGTGGTGACTCATGCGCTGACGTTCGACTTTGACTATATTCTCGTGGAGGATGAGGTCTATCGCCGCGAGTTCGAAGGTTCGAAATACATCCTGTCACGGCTGCACCGCATTGCCGGCGACGGGGAGATTTCCTTGTGCGAACTTTCGGATACCGCCATCCACGCCACCGCCGACCAATTTTTCCAGTAAAACCGCACGTTTTTTTGGTTGTAATTTGCCTATCTTATTGATTAACAGTTGATTAAAAATGTTAAAATAGGCAGAGCAACGAGCTTCTAAATTTTTTACTTTTGCACGCTATTTAGTGTAGAATTATTCCCGGTTCTTCCGAGCGGATGTGGATTGTAACATGTTGAGGCTTAATTCGTATAATAGCATTTGGATATTAGTGTAAGTTGGATATAGGAAATATAATATGAAAAGAGGACTATTCATAACCTTAGTGTTTTTAGGCCTGTTTCTGATGGTTGGTGCGCAAACTCCGGTCACTGTTCCCGCCACGGTGCACGCGGTGGTGTCGGGTGGCTATACCCACAACCACGTCTATG
>JAGCVQ010000057.1 GCA_017962275.1 Bacteroidales bacterium | reverse complement strand
GCGCAGGAACTTGTCCCAGGCTGGCTGAAATCGAATGGCATTAACGAGGCCACTTACTGCCCGCCCAAGGGCTATTTTGTGGCTGACGAGAATCCAGAGGCTTTCGAGGCTTACGAAGCATCCTTTCCTAAGAAAGAAAAGTTGCATTTGCCAGGACAATTAGTATAGATGACTGCTATGGAATACATCAGAGTAACAAGGCCCGACCCCAACGAGGCGTTTCCTAAACCGAACCTCCCAAGACTCTGCTTCATCAAGAATGTGGTGAAGAATCCTCATTCTATCGCTGTTGGGAATCCCTGTCAAGTCGTCAGGAAACGCTTCGATGACGAACTGATAGCGTTGTTGCTTGAATTCAGGTGGTGGGACAAAAGCATCGAGGAAATAGAAAGCCTCATGCCGAGATTATCTTGTGGCGACTTGGAAAAGGTAAAGATGGAAATAAAGGCTAGACTATGATTGTAAAAATACGTATCTTTGCGGCATCAATTGAGATCAACAAACTGTAATAATAATGAAAAAATTAGCATTCATCATGGCGGCACTCTTGACGATTAGTCTGAGTGGCTGCGCACAGAAAAACCAAACCCAAAATCAAGGAAAGGAGAACCCCGAAATGAAAAAGACCCTGATCGTTTACTTCTCGGCCACCGGCACCACCAAGGCCGCTGCCCAACGGTTGGCCAAAGAGCACAATGCCGACCTCTATGAAATCACCCCCGAGCAACCCTATACCACCGCCGACCTCGACTGGCGCGACAAGCAATCACGCTCAACCATCGAGATGAAGGACAAGAGCTCGCGTCCCGCCATCAAGGGCCGCTGCGAGAACATCGCCGACTACGACACCGTGTGGATTGGATTCCCCGTGTGGTGGTACACTGCCCCCACCATCGTCAACACCTTCATTGAGGCCCACGACCTCAGCGGCAAGGTGCTCAACGTCTTCGCCACCAGCGGCGGCAGCCCTGTGGGACCCTGCGCGGCCGACCTCAAAAAGGCGTATCCGCAGTACACTTGGGGCGAGAGCCGATTAATGAACTGATATCGTTCTCAATCAATAGCATCTACGTTAACCGCCGCAAGAGTCTCTGTGGCCTTTGCGGCGGTTTCTGCAGCCATGCACGAAATATTTTTCCAAACAACTGTTGCGCAATCAAAATTATTTTCAGCTTCGTTGCGGATATTCATGAAAAATCCGCAACGAAGCTGCGGATTTTTTGTTGTTGTGAACTGTTAAACAGAAAGATAAGGCACAATCCCTAAAGCGTGTCGAAGACACGCCATCTTAGTAACCCCACACTCGCAGTGTGGGGAATGGGCGCCATGCGACAGCTGCGTGCAGAAAGCACGCTACAACTCAATCGATTATAGTGGCGTATCTTCGATACGCTTGTCTCGCGGGTGGCCGCTGTACCCCACACTGCGCTCCACTTCGTTACGCTGATGTGGGGTTACTAAAATATCGTGCCTCTGGCACGCGGGGGAAAACGAAACCGATCGCCGAAAGGTCCTGTTATAAAAAAGCGTATTTTTGCAGCGTTGTTTCCTGGCTTGATATTTAACGAACACCGCAGTAAGATTGGCAACAACACGAAGAAGTAAAAAATAGAAATCACCTTACAACAATGAAAAAGACCATTTTAATGCTTTTCGCAGCTGTGATGACATTCGCAAGCTGCAATTCACAGAAACAAGAGACGCCTGCCGCAAAAGCTGACGGTGAGGCCGTCGTTTATCTCACCAAGGACATCAGCCCCGAAGGGCTGGTCAACATCTACAAGGCGTTGGGCGTGGAAGCCAAAGGCCGAGTGGCTGTGAAGGTCTCGACAGGGGAGGGGAGTAACCCCAACTACCTCAAGCCCGAGCTCATCAAGGACCTTGTGCTGCTCGTGGACGGCACCATTGTGGAGTGCAATACTGCCTACAGCAGCGGCCCTAACGACCTCAAGGACGACCGCAACAGCTCCGCCAACCACTGGGAGGTCATCCGTCGGCACGGGTTCCTCGACCTCTTCCCCGTGGATATCATGGACGAGTACGACGAGATCCGCATCCCCGTGAAGGATCAGAGCCACATCAAGTACGACATCGTGGGCGGACACATGGCCAACTATGATTTCATGATTGCCCTCAACCACTTTAAGGGCCATCCCATGGGCGGTTACGGCGGCGCGCTGAAAAACCTCTCAATCGGCTGCGCCAGTCAGAACGGCAAGGCCTACATCCACTCCGCCGGCAAGATGAAGAAGCTCGACATGGCCAAGCTTTGGACACCTGAGTACATCGGCGACCAAGACGGCTTCCTCGAAAGTATGGCGGCTTCTGCACAAGCGGTGGTCAACTACTTCCAGAAAAAGCAGGGCATCATCTACATCAGCGTGATGAACAATATGAGCATCGACTGCGACTGCGTGGACCATCCCGAACCCGTAAAGCTGGAGGATTACGGCATCCTCGCCTCCACCGACCCCGTGGCCCTCGACCAGGCATGCGTCGATATCATCAACCAGCAGAAGGTTACGGCCACCAACGATCCCACCGACCTGCTCTCGCGCATTGACCAGCAGCACGGCACCCACACCATCGACTGGGCCGAGAAGATCGGACTTGGAACAAAGAAGTACAAGATTGTAAACATTGACAAGTAACTAGCTCGGTTACATATATAACTGTAGAAACCGCCGCAGGGTTTTCGCTCCTTTACGGCGGTTTCTGTTTTCCGTTTACAGAGAAAATTCGTACTTTTGCTGCCTGTAAAAAGACCCATATAATGGAAATCACCACGCTGCTTGACATCCATTCCCGTGAGGAACTTTGTAGTTCATCGACGACTGCCACAATGGCAAGATGCAGTCCGGTTGGAGCGATTTCGGGAGGTTGGGGTGAAAGCGTAAATAGAGGATAACGTGCTGATTGCGCCCGAAGTCAAAATTTCGACGGTGGATCATGATCTCCAGGACCGGCATAACCTGTTTCATTTCGGAAAGGTGACCATCAAGGAGAACGCCTGGATCTGCATTGGCGCCACCATTTGTCCGGGTGTGACGATAGGTCGGAATGCCGTTGTCGCCGCCGGTGCGGTGGTCACCGAAGATGTGCCTGACAATACCTTGGTCGGCGGCGTGCCCGCGAAAGTCATCAAGACCATCGAAAACGACCTCTGATCAATAAAAACGATAATCGTCGGGACGGAATTTTTTTCCGGTGTGGAGTCAAGATCCATTCCGACAGCTACATAGGGCATTTTATGCTCGACCAAATGAAAATGGAACTTGACTTCGAACAGGTCAAGAAGTTTGAGGCCGGTTTCACCAACGAGTCGGCATTTTTTCTTGAAAAACACGATTGTCAGTACGGCCTGAGCCGATAATTCGCGAAAAAGTGGTATTTTTGCGGTCATAAAATCTGTCCCATTATGAAACAACATCTTATCAGCGAAGGATATATGCCCTTCTTGGGCTATCAAACCTATTACCGCATCGTCGGCGAACCGTCAAACAAACCGGCGTTGTTGCTGTTGCACGGCGGACCGGGCAGCACGCACAACTATTTCGAAGTGCTGGATCGTATCGCCGACACAGGTCGTCAGGTGATTTCCTACGACCAGATCGGATGCGGCAACTCCTATCTCGACGGGCATCCCGAGTTGTGGACCCAGGAGACCTGGATCAACGAACTCATCGCCCTGCGCGAATACCTGCACCTTGACCAAATCCATCTGCTCGGTCAGTCGTGGGGCGCCATGCAGGCCATCGCCTATATCATTGATTGTAAGCCGGAAGACATCAAATCGGTGATTCTCTCTTCAGGTCACGCCTCCAGTTCGCTATGGGCCAGCGAGCAGCACCGTCTCATCCAATACATGCCGGAGGAGGACCAAGAGGCCATCCGTCGCGCCGAAGCCTCTGGCAAATGGGACGACCCCGACTATCTTCGCGCCAACGACCACTATTATGAGCGTTACGTCATCAGTGTCGATGAGAATTCGCCCGAATGCATCCGCCGTCCCAAACGCGCGGGCGACGAAGCCTATCTTTACGGCTGGGGGCCCAACGAGTACCAGCCGCTGGGCGACTTGGCCGATTTCGAATACACCGACCGTCTCCACGAAATCAAACAGCCCTGCCTGATTTGCAGCGGCACCCGCGACATCTGCACCCCGGTGGTGGCCGCCTCGCTCTACGAAAACATCCCGAACAGCCGCTGGGAAGTCTTCAAAGGCGCCCGTCACACCTGCTTTGTGGAGCAGACCGACAAGTACTGCGCGATTTTGGAGAAATGGCTGGAAGATAATGACGGGGCAAATGTTTAGACGAACAATTGTCTTTAAATGTCTGATGAATTGATGTCATTCATCACCAATCCGGCAAGCATAAAACCGAAAATGGCCGTGATATGGGCCGAGGTGCCGTTGATCTGGGCTTTTGACGAGCACCATTCGTGATTGATGAGGTTGGGATTGCCGGCGGCGATGGTGGCCTTGGGACACATGCAGGCACTTGTGCCACAGGTGCTTGCGGTACCTTTGCTAGGCAGCACCTCGGGCGAGAACACGCAGAGGAACTTTTTCTTCGGATAGGTTTTCGCTTTTCTGAGACGCCTGCGAATGATGCTGGCCAAAGGACAACCATACACCTTCCAAAACTCGGCCACCTGAATCTTGGTCGGATCCATTTTGAGTGCGGCCCCCATGGCGGAAAATAGTTTGCCTGGACACTCCGTGGCGTGGAGGATGAGGTGGATCTTGTCCTTGAGGCTGTCGATGGCGTCAATGATGTAGTCGTAAGTCTCGAGTTGGAAAGACCCGGCGTTCTCGGCGGAATAAATCTCCTGCACAGCGTTGATTTCGGCTTTTGGATTAATTTCCAAAAGACGTTCCTTCAGCACCTCCACCTTGACCCTGCCAACCGTCTTGGTGGTGGCTTGCAACTGCCGGTTGATATTGGTGATGCACACGCGATCGCTGTCCACTATGGTAAGGTGGCTGATTCCGCTTCGCACCAGACTCTCGGCACACCAGCTTCCCACGCCGCCCACGCCAAAGATGATGACGTGTTTGTTCGAGACACGCTCCATCGTCTCCTCGCCCAAAAGCAGGTTCAAACGGTTGAATATGGGGTTTTGTACACTCATACTATGGTAGTTATTTGAGGCGGCAAAGATAGTGTTTTTAGACGAATTCTTAAACCCAAAAGAAACAATCACGATGAATCTGACCTGGTCCGGCGGCAACATTACGGAATAAAAGGGTCTAAAGCCTTGTTTTTACGTCTTCATAAGCCAATGCTCCCGTTCCACTATCCTTGACAAAGCAGATTCCAATTGATCGACATCCTCTCCCGTCCATCCGAGCCCACCCTCACAAATCACTATTCGGTCTCCTTGCTTGGGGAAAATCCGAAGTCTGTCGAGACTGCGTCCGCCCGGAAGCACAGACCAACTCATCCCTTCGAATGGAACCACCACTTTATGCTGACGGTTCAAAAGCGTGAAATGCACGACTCTGATTTCCTTTCTCAAATAATCAAAACTTACAGATTCCACTAAGCTCCCCTTGTTGATAAGGGAATAGTACAAGGCTATGCCCATAGATATGAGATAAACGAGCGGCCCTTTAAAAGAAGACATCAAGCCCTTATCAAACAAAGAGACCAAAAATAAGCCTGCAAGAATAATGAAAGTAATCATGGCAAGACGGAGATACCATCTAGACACTATGGATAATTTGCGTTTGCTTCGGCGGATAGTCCGAACATAACGGGGATATTGTCTGGGCAGGTCTTCTTCCATCTTCCTGTTTTTCAGTTCGCAAAAATAAGCATTTTTTATTAAGGCAAAACCGATGAAAAAAAACTTGCGAAACTTGAATTTTCTTACTTTTGCCGCCTCAAAAGATGAAATATGAGAAAAAATGTTTTGATAATCTTTGCCTTGATAATGCTTTCAGCTTGTCATAACAGGCAAACGCAGTCGGAAAGTGCTGGCGCGGCCGTCGCGGATTCAACGGAAGTGATGGCACCGGAAGAGACGGACTCGATGGCAAGTCATCCCCAAACCTACCGTCTGACAGGCACCATTGGTGAAGACAAAGCCAGCAT
>JAGCVQ010000056.1 GCA_017962275.1 Bacteroidales bacterium | reverse complement strand
GCCACCAAGGCCACTTGATGAGAGTGAGAGCGACGGTTAAGGCAATCGTGATGACTACAGCCAATCCTGCGAGAAAAGCGTTTAGCCAGTAGAGTTCATTGCTGGACTGTTTCACCGTCTCCCGCCATGCGTCATTGTTGAAGCTGCTGTGCTGCTCCACATTCTGCTGCAGGTCGTGCAGTTCCTGCTGCAGTTCGCTTTTGATGTCTTCGTACTGTTCCATATCTGTCTTGAGGTTTAATCGGTGAATGATTTGAGTTTTTCGCGTATGCGTACCAGCCGTACGCTGACGTTATCGACGGTGATGCCGAGGATGGCGGCGATCTCGTCGTAGGGCAAGTCTTCGAGCCAAAGCAGGATCAGTGCCCGGTCAAAGGGATGTAATTTCGCGATACGTTTGTGCAGTCGGCTTGCCGCCGGACAGGCCTCCTCGGCGGCGAAAAGGTCGATGTCCATTTCCAGCGGCATGCAGTCGGGACGGCGGCGGTTGCGTTTGTCGAGAGTCACGCAGGTGTTCAGGGCCACGCGATAGACCCACGTTTTGGCTGAGCTGCGCCCTTCGAAACTGTCGATGCCCTGCCAGAGGCGTATCAGCACCTCTTGGGCGAGGTCGTCCGCTTCTTGCCGGTCGTTGGCGAAGAGGTAGCACACAGAGTAGATGGTCTGCCGCTGCTCCTGCATTAACCGCTCGAAGTCGCGTTCTTTCTGTTCTTTGTCTTTTTTCTGCTTCATCTGTCAGACGTTGTTTTCCTTTTGACTATGAAAGGGGAGAAAAACTACACCCTAACCTCAAAAAATATGGACCGCGAATATACGATAATTTTGGTTAAAGGGGACTTCTAATTATTTCTTCCTGATTAACAGCTTCTTATGAGCTAAAATCCGCTGAAAACGACCCCCAAAATCCCCGTTTCGGTCAACTTGCGACAGATGAACTTTTTATGGTGAAAATTTCTCGCAACCCATTGTCATTCAAAGAATTATTTGTATATTTGCCGCAAATTAGAAAGGACAATGAATCAGACCAAACCAACATACAAACAGCAAGGTAACGTCGGGCTTTTAAGGAGGAATTGACAAAGAAAGGTCTTTTTGAGCAATTGTTCGATGAATTCTACGCTTTTCTGGAGGAGAACAACCTGATCTTGCATGAGGGCACCATGATAGACGGGAGCTTCGTGGAGGCGCCCCGCCAGCGCAACACACGCGAAGAGAACAAACAAATCAAGGAAGACAGGGGCGACGAGTTGTGGAATCCCGAAGAAGGCGACACCGAGGGGGAGAAGAAGCGCAAGGCCAACAAGAAAAGGCAGAAAGACATAGATGCCCGATGGGTGAAGAAAGGCGGGGAGAAACATTACGGCTACAAAAACCACGCGAAAGTGGACAAGGGAAGCAAGTTCATCAAGAAAGGGGTGACCACCGATGCATCTGTTCATGATTCTAAGCCGGTGAAAGAGCTTGTGGATGAGAATGACAGGGGTGAGGATTTGTTCGCTGACAGTGCCTTCACGGAATATCCAGCCGAGTGGTCGGCTTTGCGCGGAACGCGGCCTACAACACCCTGACAAACCTGGTCTACAACCTGCGCCGGTACGAGCAAGTCATGCGACTCGGAATGAATTAAACATAATAACTAATTGACAATCAGAAACATATTATCCCCCTAAAAAGAAGAAAAAATCAAAAAACAGACCGAACTAAAAGAATAGTATGTAGATTTGCAGCGTCATATTTTCAGATTTTGTTCAACGGACCTCGCATGGTCTGGAGATGTGGCGCGAAAATGGTAAAAATAGAGGTCCCCTTTATTCTAAATTGTCAAATTTTAACGCACCAGTAATAAAAAAGAATGTTGGTTCTTGAAAAAAAGTATCTTTGCACTTGTATTCAAGAATGATGCGTTATGAAGAAAATAAGCGTTTTGTTGGGGTTGCTGGTGATGACTCTTTTGAGTTCTGTTTATGCGCAACAGTATGATATTCAGTTGGATAATAAGATTTATGCCGATGGTATCGCCAGCGTGAAGCTTGTCGCGGGCGACGATCAGCTTGCCGACCCCGTTGGAGTGTTGGGGGAGTCGTTGTTCCATATCTCTTTCGATGACCTGAACCTCGAAATCCGTCATCTGAAGTTCACCTTTGTCCATTGTACGCATGATTGGCAGCTGTCGCAACTCAATTCGATAGAGTATATTGACGGGTTCATGGAGGATGACATCGTAAAGTATGAGCATTCGTTTAACACGATTGAGCCCTATATGCATTATGAGGCTACATTTCCTAACGAGAATATATCCTTTTCGAAATCAGGGAATTACATCCTTTATGTGTATGATGACACGCCGGACAATCCGATTCTGACCCGCCGTTTCATGGTGTTGGAGACGTTGCCCGCCAAAATCCTCTGCGATGTGCACTCTTCCATCGACGTGAACAACCGGAATACCCATCAGGACGTCGATTTCACGGTCTTTACCGGAGCTTATCGCATTCGTAATCCCCAGCAGTCTGTCCGGGCCACAATCCAGCAGAACGGCCGTTGGGATAACGCCAAGATGGGGCTGATTTACCGTTCCGGCTCTGCCACCGAGCTGAATTTCCACTATTTGGACGGTTCCAATACGTTCCCCGGTGGTTCGGAGTTCCGCACGTTCGACATCTCCACGCTGAAGTCCAACGCCGACCGCATTGTGGGCATTTCATTCGTCAACCGTCACACGCATGCGTATGTGCTGCAGGACGATGCGCGTCCCTACGCCGCATACGAGAGCCGTGGCAATATGAACGGTCATTGCTACTATCGGAATCGCGACTTAAATAACGAGTATTCAGAGGATTATGTGTTTGCCCATTTCACCTTGAAGAGTGATTTCCCCTTTACGGACGGCAATGTGTATGTGTTCGGCGAACTGACCGATTGGGAACTACAGGATGAGGCTAAGTTGCACTACAACAAGGAATTTGACTTTTGGGAGACCGAGTTGTTGCTCAAGCAGGGGGCGTATAATTACCAGTATGTCTATCTCCCGTATGGCAGCAGCGAAATTGACGCCACGTATGTCGAGGGATCACATTATGAAACAAATAATATATACAACATATACGTGTATTACCAGGAAGAGGGTTCTTCCTACGACCGGTTGATCGGCTTCCAGTCCTGCTCTATCACGGATCAGAAGTGATTACTTGTTCTTGATGCAGCGCAAAGAGTAGAAGGCTTCTTTCGGGGTGCAGTTGATTTCCACTGTGGCGTTGGTGTAATAGAAGCGGTGGATGGGTGAGGTGTCGGGGCTGCCATCGGAGCAGGTCCAGAAACCGGCATTGGTGCCGAATCCTTCCGCCTGATCGTTCCACACACTTCCCGCAGGTAATACGGAAAACCCTGTCTTATTGTTCGTTGCAATGTTGTCGATGATGCAGCAGTCGGCACCTTGGGTCAGGAAGTCGAATTGCCATCCCTCGGCGGCGGCCATCGCCTTGGCCACGTTGTTCACGTCGGTGCCGCAGCGGAAATGGTCTTTGTAGCCCACATAATCCTCCACGCCCATCCATTCGAAATTGGAGGGGACATGCCATCCGTCGGGACAGGGACCTTGCACCCGGCCGTCGGTTTCCTCCGTCGGTTCCGCACCGTTAAGCGTGGAGTGCCACGTATATAACCGGCCATATCGGGTGATGTTGTCCGGGTCATTGTTCGGAACCTCGGGCGCAGGGGTGATTTCGCGGCCGTCCGCATAGTGCGTGACGCGCAGGTTCTCCCGTAGCCAGCAGTCGTTACCCATCGTAACCGTCTGATACACATTGCCGTCAATGTCGGTCACGGTGCCGCAGTCCCGGATGTCCTGGGCATATACAGAAATGGTTGCCATAAGGGCGGCAACCAGTATGGATGTGATTCGTAAAGGATTCATTTATTCGATTCTGTCTGAAATCAAGTATTTGTTGCGGTCGGAGCCGTTGCGGACAACGAGTTCGGCGAGATAACCCGCGAGGAACAGCATGAGGCCGAAGACCATGGCGAGCAGGGCCAGATAGAACAGCGGCTGGTCGGTGACCTGTCGGAAGCCTTGCACCAGATGGTTCATACGGTAGAGCTTCTGCGCGATGAGCACGATGGTGATGACAATGCCGATCAGGAACGACAGCGACCCTAAACTTCCGAAAAAGTGCATCGGTTTTTTGCCGAATTTCGACATGAAGCTGACGGTCAGCAGGTCGAGGTAGCCGTTGATGAAACGGTCCCAACCGAACTTGGAGACACCGTGCTTGCGTTTCTGGTGGATGACCACCTTCTCGCCGATCTTCGTGAAACCTGCCCATTTGGCAATGACTGGGATGTAGCGGTGCATCTCGCTATAGACTTCGATGGATTTCACCACATCTTTCTTATAGGCCTTCAAACCACAGTTGAAATCGTGGAGCTCGATGCCCGACATCCGACGTGTTGTCCAGTTAAAGAACTTGGACGGGATGTTCTTGGCTAATTTCGAGTCGTAACGGACTTTTTTCCAGCCGGATACGAGATCGTAATCATCCTCCTTGATCATGCGGTAGAGCTCGGGAATCTCGTCGGGACTGTCCTGCAGGTCGGCATCCATGGTGATGACCACATCGCCTTGGCAAGCTTCGAAAGCGGTGTTCAGCGCGGCCGACTTGCCGTAGTTGCGGCGGAACTTGATGCCCTTGATGGCGGGATTCTGGGCGTGAAGGTCTTGGATCACCGACCACGATCCGTCGGTGGAGCCGTCATCGACCATGATGACTTCATACGAGAAGTTGTTCTCCGCCATGACGCGTTCGATCCAGGCGGCCAGTTCGGAAAGCGATTCTGCCTCGTTCAGGAGGGGTACTATTACGGATATATCCATATTCAATTAGTAATTAGAAATTTGTAATTAGTAATTGGTTTAAGGTTTATGGTTTAAGGTTTAGTAGCTTAACAGCTTAGTAGCTTAGTGGTGCTTCAACTTGTAAACTTATAAACTTGTAAGCTCGTAAGCTTCTAAGCTTCTAAGCTTCTTTTATTTCAGATTCCGAAGGTACGTATTCCTCGATCGGTTTCTTCGAGGTGTAGTGGAACATGGCGACGAAGAGGCCGAAGAACATGCCGTAGAGCAGGTACATCATCGCGCTGACGGCGGCGTATTGGCCGTTGCGGTCGTAGCGGGGCACGCGGTTTTTCGTCTCCTCGAAGCGCTTGTCTAACGGGTCGATGGTGACGAGCGTGTCGTTGGTTTTCTGCACGATGTTCTGCACGTAGGGCGTGGAGGCTTTGCCGTCGTTTTGCTCCGAATAGCTGACCAGCGTCTCCATCAGCACCTTTTTCGCGTAGGGGGTGAAGTTGCCCAGCTGGTAGCTCTCTTTGTCGGCTTCGGGTTTGGAACGCAGCTTGTCGATGTAGAAATTCTGGAGGATGAGCGTGCCGCTGGCGATTTCGTGGCGCAGGGTGTCGTTCAGCGACTCGCGTGTCAGCAGGTCGTCTTTCTGTGTCTGCAGCATCTGCGCGGCGGCATCGGTATAGGCGACCAGCTCGGTGGCGGTCAGCGTGTCCTTGCCCAGGTTCTGTTTGTACTTGTCGAGGGCGACGGCGTATTTCCGCTGCAGTCCGTCTTTCTCGATGACGGAGTAATGCAGCATGTCGTAACCGAAGAGCACGGCCGCGCCGACGACAGAAATCACGATGCAGCTGAAGAAGGCCTTGGCGAACGAGAGCCGTTCAGGATAGACCTCCTTGAACTCCTTCACCCCGAGGTGCAATACGAGGATGAAGCCGACAATCATCGCCAGGTCAAGCAGTTGCGCTGACTGGTAATCGACTTTGCGGGCCATCATCTTCAGGATTTCAATGACCGCCAGCATCACGCCCGCGATGATACCCCATTTGAGGTGGATCTTCCAGAAGTTTTTGTCGTTTAGCATAAGCTATAGGTTGTTATGGTTACACGGTTACATGGTTACATGGTTGCTGGTTTAACCGCGTAACCGTGTAACCGTGTAACCCATTTTTATTCCGGGCAGCAGAACTCGGTGAGGACGCCGCCGGTGGACTTCGGGTGGGCGAAGCCGATCATCAGGTGTTCGGCACCGTGACGGGCGCATTTGTCGATGAGGCGAACTTCCTTCTCCTCCAGTTCGTGCAGGGCCTCGTTGGTGTCGGGCACGGCAAAAGCGATGTGATGCACGCCCTCGCCCTTGTTCTCGATGAACTTCGCGATGGTGCTTTCCGGGCAGGTGGGCTCCAGAAGCTCGATCTTGGTCTGTCCGACCTTGAAGAAAGCGGTCTTCACCTTCTGGTCTGCGACCTCTTCAACGTTGTAGCATTTCATTCCCAAAACTTTCTCATAATAGGGAATGGCGGTTTCCAAACTTTTCACGGCGATGCCGAGATGTTCGATGTGGGTGATGTTCATATTGGTTTAAGGTTTAGGGTTTAAGGTTTAATGGTTAATGGTTATTGGTTATTGGTTATTGGTTAT
>JAGCVQ010000055.1 GCA_017962275.1 Bacteroidales bacterium | reverse complement strand
GACCAGGTACACGTCCCGCACTCGGCCGACACAACGGACCCTCACCACGGATGTCTCCATAATACTCCCTTGTTAAAGTATTTACAAAATGATTGTCAAGCAGATTGCCATCCAAATCAAAAGTGGCGAAATAAGTGTAAAATCCGGGCTTGTAGGGGGGGAGCCTTTGGTCATCCGGTATCGCTTGTGCTTGTGAGGCTGTGATGAGCGTGTCAAAATAATAGAGCCATGTAGATACATCGTGATCCACATCTCCTAATGATAGATTTCCTGATATATAGACTTTGTTGTCTTTCACTTCCATCCAATGCGAGAAACATTCCGTAAAACTTGACTTCACCACCTTGTACCACAACATATTGCCAAGAGTGTCAAATTTGGCCAACAAAGAGTTTCGTCCGCTTCGTCCGTAAACCTGGGGGTTGTTAATGAAAAGAAAGGTTGAACCGCTAAAAGTTGGCTGTCCTCCCATTATACCCCAAATATAGATATTGCCATCTTCGTCAAATGCCGTTTTGGTAATTGTATTATAATAATCGCTCGGAGCTCCCGCTACTCCACTCCAGCAGTGCGCCCACTTCCATTCGCCTTGGGCGGAGGCGGCGAGGGTGACGAAAAGGGTGGCGAGGGTGGCCACGAAAAGGGGTAGTTGTTTTTTCATGTTGGTTTAAGGTTTAGGGGTTTAGAATGTCCCGACAGGGACAAAAGCTCGGTAGATAGCAGTTAGCGGTTAGCAGTTGGCGGTCCCGACAGGGACAAAAGCTCGGTGGCATCGGTGGCAGACGGCTATGTGGGGAGGGTAGAGGTTGGTGAAAAGATGGTGTAATTATAATGTTAAGTCCATTTTGGACAAATATTCATTCCTTGTCCGCATCTTGGATATAATTCTCAATTTCAGAAATGGCATCCAAAATATGCAAAAGTCGTACAGAGTTCGAGATTTTAGCATTCATAGAGTAAGATTTTGTCTGCTTCAACATAGGGTCTGATGTATTTCGACAAGCCTCGGTTGGAAACCAAGTCGATGGGCTTTCTTAGCAAAGATTGCAAATCCAGTTGCATTTGAACGAATTCCAGTCCAACAGGTTTGGAGTAATCCAATTCCACCAAAATATCCACATCACTGTCCTCGGTTTCCTCGCCTCTGGCAAACGAGCCGAACAGCCAAGCCTTCAACACCGGCTGGGTCTTGAAATATTCGCGGATGGCATCTAACATTTCGGTGCTCATAACAGCATTCAAATTTTCTGCAAACATACAAAAAATATGTTTCGCAGAAAAATAAAATTGCGTTTCGTCTCCACATCCCCCCCCTCATTCTTCATTCTTCATTCTTAATCGTTCTGCCATTTTGTCAGTCCCCGCCCGCTGGCAACATATTTGCTATTTACCCTCGTCCATTAACCTTCTAACCTCCTAACCTCCTACCCTTTAACCTCTAAACCCTAAACCCTCAACCTTAAACCCTAAACCGAAAAATATGAACCCGAATAATTTAACAATCAAAACCCAAGAAGTCATCGGGAACGCCCAGATGCTGGCGGCCCGGAACCAGAACCAGCAGGTCGATACGCTGCACATCCTCAAGTCGATGCTCGACACGGACGACAACGTGATCCCTTTCCTGCTGAAGAAACAGTCGTGCAACCCGCAGACCCTCAAGTCGGCGGTGGAGCGCGAAATCAACCGTCTGCCCAAGAGCAGCGGCAACGAGATCTACCTCGGCGGCACCACCCAGACCGCCATGCAGAAGGCCGCTATGTTCTGCGACGCCTCCGGCGACGAGTACATGGCCTTGGAGCACCTGCTCTACGGCATCTTCATGGCCGGCGGTCAGGCGGCGCAGATGCTGAAGGACGCGGGCATCACCGAAAAGAGCCTCAAGGCCGCCATCGCGGAATTGCACAACGGCAAGAAAGTGACCGGCGAGAGCTCCGAGGAGACCTACAACGCCCTCAACAAGTATGCCAAGAACCTCAACGACATGGCCCGCAAGGGCAAACTCGACCCCGTGATTGGCCGTGACGAAGAAATCCGCCGTGTGCTGCAGATTCTGTCGCGCCGTACCAAGAACAACCCGATTCTGATCGGCGAGGCCGGTGTCGGCAAGACCGCCATCGCGGAGGGACTGGCCCAGCGTTTGGTCAGCGGCGACATCCCCGAGAACCTGAAATCCAAGAAGTTGTACTCCCTTGACATGGGCGCCCTCATCGCCGGTGCCAAGTACAAAGGCGAGTTCGAGGAGCGTCTGAAGAGCGTGGTCAACGAGGTGATAGAGTCCAACGGCGAAATCATCCTCTTCATCGACGAAATCCACACCCTCGTGGGTGCGGGCGCGTCGGGCGAGGGCGCGATGGATGCCGCCAACATCCTGAAACCCGCGTTGGCACGTGGCGAGCTGCGTTCCATCGGTGCGACCACGTTGGACGAGTACCAGAAATACTTCGAGAAAGACAAGGCATTGGAGCGTCGTTTCCAACCCGTGAAAATCGAGGAACCAGACAAATACAGCGCGATTTCCATCCTGCGTGGCTTGAAGGAGCGTTACGAGAACCACCATCAGGTGAAGATCATGGACGAAGCCATCATCGCCGCCGTGGAACTGTCGCAGCGGTATATCGGCGACCGTTTCCTCCCCGACAAGGCCATCGACCTCATCGACGAGGCCGCTGCCAAGCTGAAACTCGAAATCAACTCCGTGCCCGAGGAACTGGACGATGTGCAACACCGTATCTCCCAGCTGGAAATCGAGCGCGAGGCGTTGAAAATCGAAAACGACGAGGCGAAAGTGGCGCAACTGAGCAAGACGATTGCCGAATTGCAGGAGAAACGCAACGCCCTTTCCACGAAATGGCGCAGCGAAAAGGAGATTATGGACAAAATCCAGCACTGCAAGGACGAAATCGAAGCCTACAAGTTGGAGGCCGCCGAGCAGGAACGTCAGGGCAACTACGGCCGTGTGGCTGAACTGCGCTACGGACTCATCAAGAACGATGAGGACCAGATCGTGCAGCTGCAGGGCGAGCTCGAGAAGTTGCAGGGCGACAACGCGCTGATTGACGAGAAGGTCACCGCCGACGACATCGCCGAGGTGGTGGCGCGTTGGACCGGCATCCCCGTCACCAAGATGATGCAGAGCGAGAAATCGAAACTGCTGCACCTGGAGGAGGAATTGCACAAGCGTGTCATCGGTCAGGACGAGGCTATCACGGCCGTGTCCGATGCCATCCGCCGCAGCCGTGCAGGCCTGCAGGATGCGCGCAGACCTTTGGGCTCGTTCATCTTCATGGGCACCACGGGCGTCGGCAAGACCGAACTGGCCAAAGCGTTGGCCGAGTACCTCTTCAACACCGAGGAGGCCATGACGCGGTTCGACATGAGCGAGTTCCAGGAGTCCTACTCCGTTTCGAGATTGATCGGTTCGCCTCCCGGCTACGTCGGTTATGACGAGGGCGGTCAGCTCACCGAAAAGGTGCGCCGCAAACCCTACTCCGTGATTCTGTTCGACGAGATCGAGAAAGCGCACCCGGATGTCTTCAATGTGCTGCTGCAAGTGTTGGATGACGGGCGGCTTACCGACAACAAGGGTAGGGTGGCCGACTTTAAGAACACCATCATCATCATGACCTCGAATCTCGGCTCGAACATCATCCAGGAGAACTACTCCAATCCGAATGGTCAGTCCGATGAGGAGATCTTCCGGAAGACGAAGGCCGAGCTCAACGAACTGTTGAAGAAGACGTTGAAGCCCGAGTTTCTGAACCGTATCGACGAGATTGTGATGTTCCAGCCGCTGTCGAAGCGCGAGATCAAGGATATCATCAATCTGCAACTCAACAATCTGCGCAAGCTGCTGGAGCAGAAGAACTTGAACATCGAGTTCAGCGACTACGCGATGAAGCTGTTGGCCGATTTGGGTTACGACCCGATGTTTGGTGCCCGTCCGCTGAAGCGCGTCATCCAGAAGCAGATCATGAACGAGCTTTCGAAGCTGATCCTCTCCGACGACCTCGGTCCCGGCGACACCATCATGGTGGATTCGCTCGACGACGGAAAGTTCGTCTTCTACAAGAAGTGAGGAGGCAAAAGGCAATAGGCAAAAGGCAATAGGTTGCCACAATATATGTAGGGTTGTCGCAATGCGTGTAGGTCTGTCGCAATGCGTGTAGGTCTGCCGCAATGCGTGTAGGTCTGCCGCAATGCGTGTAGGTCTGCCGCAATGCGTGTAGGGCTGCCGCAATGCGACAGCCCTACATCGTTTTAAATAGATGCAACCCGGTTGCAGTGAATATTTTGTACCTTTGCCGCCTCTTTGAACCTTGAACTTGGAACTTGGAACTTTGAACTTGAAACTATAACCAATATGGCACACAAGAATCTGTACAGAAAGAGAAGTGACGCGAAGATCGCGGGCGTTTGCAGCGGCTTGGCCGATTATTTGGATGTCGATCCCACCGTGGTGCGGATTGTGTTTTTATTACTCCTGCTGACGGGGTCTATAGGCTTCTGGATCTATCTGGTGATCTGGATTGTGGCACCGTGGGATTATAAAATGTAAGCGATGAAACGGTTTATCCTATTTTGCCTGCTGATTGTTGTAGCAGGGTGGGGCAGCGCCCAGCCGCTTACCGGCAAAGTGTTGCAAATCAGTGAGAATGGTGACACATCTGTGGTGGCGAATGCCGCTGTGCAATGGCTGCACACCACTGTCGGAGCCTACACCGACTCCGACGGCAAGTTCACGCTGCCGCGCACCAAAACAGACACGTTGGTTGTCTCTTTCCCGACCTTCCTTCCCGACACGGTGGTGATTCCCCGCGGGCAGACCGGGCTGACGTTCTTCCTGAACACGGCCCATAATCTTAACGAGGTGAGCATCGTGGCCCGCGACGGTTCTTATATCTCCGTGCAACCCATTTACACCCAGGTGATTGGTACCGAAGGTCTGCGTCGTGCGGCCTGCTGTAACCTCGCCGAGAGTTTCGAGAGCAGCATCGCCGTGGATGCGGAGTATGCCGATGCGGTGAGCGGTGCGCGGCAGATTGCCATGCTCGGTCTGGCCGGCAAATACAGCCAGATTCTCTTGGAAAATGTACCCTACATCCGCATGTTGTCCTACCAGTTCGGACTTGGCTTCATGCCCGGCTCATGGATGGAGTCCATCAGTCTGTCGAAAGGGACTTCCTCTGTGGTGAACGGTTTCGAGGCCATCACCGGACAGATCAATGTGGATTACAAGAAGCCGGAAACCAACTTGGAGAAGTTCTTTATGAATTTCTACGCCAATTCGATGGGAAGGGGAGAGTTGAGTGTGAATACCCGCTTCCCCGTGGGCAAAAAGGACCGTGTGAGCAGCAATTTCCTGATTTTCTTCGGCGACCAGCTGGTGAAAACCGACATGAACCACGACGGCTTCATGGATGCCCCGCGCAGCCGCCAGGCGCAGGTGATGAACCGCTGGGACTACAAATCGCCCGTGGTGGAGGGCCGCACGATGGTCGATTTCATCTGGGACAACCGCTTCGGCGGGCAGATGGCGTTCATGCCGAGCTGTCTGAGTTATCCCGATGAACTTGCCCCTTACGGTTTTGTCGCCGACAATAAGCGGGTGGATGTCATCACCAAGAATGGCTTCCTCTTGAAGGGCGAGCACGAGAGTATCGGTACGATTCTCTCTTATACCGGTCATTGGCTTCATTCCGATTATGGTTATGACCAATACTATTTCGGGAATCAGCAAAGTGTATATGCGAATGTGTTGTACTCCAATAAGTTTGGAGCCAAAGAACGCCATAAATTAACGGCCGGAGCAAGTCTTCAGTTCGATTGTTTGAATGAATCTTACCATCAAGACCTTACCTATTTGAGCCTCAATTCATACGATAGACCCCATCATCACGACTTGATTCCCGGCGTTTTTGCCGAGTATGCCTACATCGTCGATCCGAAGTTGGTGGTGACGGCGGGTATGCGTCTGGATTACAATATGGTGCGCGACAAGGATTATTCAAGCGTTTGGACGAACATCAGTCAGCTGTTCTGGACCCCGCGTGTGCATGCCAAATGGCAGGTTGCGAAGGATTTGTCGTTGCGCGCATCGGTGGGAAAAGGCTATCGCAACGCCCATTTCTTTGCGGAGAACCAGTCGTTGATGCTCTCCTCCCGCGGCATCTATTTCGACGGCGACGCCAAGCCCGAGGAGGCCTGGAATGCCGGCGCGAGCGTGGTGTGGCAGTTTGGGATGCCGGGCGGAAAGGCCACCTTGGCCGTTGATTACTTCTACACCTACTTTGTGCAGCAGATGATCGTGGATTTGGACCAGGACGTTCACGGGGTGCACTACTACGCGTTGAACGGCGACTACAACGGCTACGGCAACCGCTCGCGTTCGCATTCTGCACAGATCGAGCTGACCCTCAAACCGATACAGCGTTTCGAAATTTTGCTGGCTTACCGCTACAACGACGTGCGCTACATGCGTCAGGGCGTGATGCGCCAGAAGGACATGATGAGTCCGCACAAGGCACTCGTCAACCTCAACTACAGCACACCCTACGACAAGTGGAAGTTCAATCTCAACTGTCAGGTTTTCGGTCCGATGCCGCTGCCTAACACGCAGTCTAACCCTGAACCGTATCGTCGCCCTGACATGTCGAAACCCTATTGTCTGCTCAATGCGCAGATTACCAAGAAGTTCCGCAGGTGGGAGATCTACGTCGGCGGTGAGAATCTGCTGAACGTCAAGCAGAAAGACCCGATTGTACAGGCGGAAAACCCCTTCGGCGAATACTTCGACGCCACGATGGTCTATATGCCGATCACCGGCATTATGGGGTATGTCGGCGTTCGCGTCATATTGAAATAACGTTGTAGGGTTGCCGCATTGCGACAACCCTACAAATTGACAAATAAATTGACAGGGTTGTCCAAAAATCAAACGGACAATCCTTTTTTGTTTTTCTGGATTTATTGATAATCAGCGGAATATGCTTTTTGGCACGTTTTTGGTTTTTTTCGTCTAAGTGGTGAGGTGTAATAAAAACACCCTGAATGTTGTCTAAGGACAATAAAAATGTATTTTTGCCGCTTATTTGTATGAAATGTAAAACCAACCTAAATAGTGAGATTATGACACATCATGGAAAAGTCGCCGCGAAGGCGTTCTCAATGTTGATTTTGATGTTAATGTGCTCTTTGTCAGTGTATTCGCAGAACAATGTTTCCGGCACGCTGCAAGATGCGAACAGCGGGAGTCCGGTGCAGTACGCGAATGTGAGTCTGCTGCGGCAGAGCGACAGCGTCATGGTGAGTTACGCCGCCGCGAACGACAAGGGCGTGTTCAACCTGCAGATGGTTCCCAACGGACAGTACCGCCTTGTTGTTTATTTCGTGGGCTATGAGAACCATGAGCAGCTCATAGAAGTGAACAAGAGTATGGATTTGGGGGTCATCAAGATCAAGCCGGGCACCACGACTATCGGCGAGGTGGTGGTGAAGGGCGAGCGGCCTCTCTTTGCCGTGGATGGCGAAAAGACCTACTACAACACCGCCGAGGACCCGACAGTGCAGACCGGTACTGCCTCCGACGTGCTGCAGAATGCGCCCGGCGTCTCCGTGGATGTGGAGGGCAACGTCACCCTGCGTGGTACTTCCAGCGTGGAGATATGGATCAACGACAAGCCGTCGCACCTCAACACCGAGAATCTCAAGACTTACCTTCAGCAGATGCCTGCCAACAGCATCGACCATGTGGAGGTTATCACCAACCCTTCAGCGCGTTACGGTTCGAAGGCCGACGGCATCATCAACATCGTCACCACGACCAAGGTCAAGCGGAACCAGTTCATCAGCTTCGGCGCGAACGCCTCCATCAAGCCCTATGTGAGCCCTTGGGTATCCTACGTCTGGAGCAACGAGAAAATCTCCATCAACCTCTACACCAACTTCTCATACTCGCGCAACCGCAACTACGGTTACGGTGATATCACGATGTATCGGGATGCTCTCGACGGCGGTCTGGAGATGATCAGCACGGAGCACGATTCCTCGCGGAGTGTCGATCACAGTTTCGGCGGCGGTCTGCACTTCAGCCTCGATTACGAGATTGACTCGATGAACAGCCTCTCGTTCTGGGGCGGTACCTGGCCGAACTGGCGCAGGGGCACCAGTTACGACGAGCTCTACCGGCTGTTCCCCGCCGACTCCTCCTTGACGCACTACATCAGCAACGGATCCAGCAGAAGTCGCAGCTACTGGGCCGGTTTCGGCGTCTATTTCCAGCACAAGTTCGACAAAGAAGGGCACAACATCTCTCTGGATATAAACGGCAGCGGCTGGGGATGGGGCAGCAAGGGGCTCACGGACAGGCAGTTCTTGAGTCCGGAAGAGTGGCTGCGCAAGAAAAACACACAGTATAATAGCAGTAGCTTCGATGTTGATGCGGAGCTTACCTACAACCGTCCCTACTCGGAGACGGGCGAGATCTCGGTGGGCTACTACGGGGAACTCGAATTTCAGCGCAACCACTCGCTTGTGGACACGATGCGCGAGGACGTGTGGGTGAGAGACACGATGCAGAGCATCACCTACCGGGCCCCGTCGTTCACAAACCAGATTTTCTTTACGCTGCAGCAGAAGTTCGGCAATTTCACCATCAAGCCCGGCGTGCGCTTCGAACACACCTACCTGATTCTGAATTACCCTGATGTGGTTCCCGACACGTTCGGCATCCGCAAGCACTATTTCCATGTGCGCCCGTCGCTGCACCTGTCGTACCGTACCGAGTCGATGCACAACTTCCGGTTGAGCTACACGTTCCGCAGTTCCAATCCTGATGTCACGCAGCTTACCCGCCGCCTCGACTTCGGGGAGGAGAGTTTCAGCGGCGGCAACCCCGGGCTGCTCTCCATCCTCACGCACTCGTTAGAGGCCGGCTGGCAGAAGTACTGGACAAAGTTCGGTTCTGTAGGTGCCACCCTTTATTTCCGGGCCAAGAGCCGCGGTGTCGATGAGATCACGGTGCCGATGTTCCATGAATATTACGGTCGCGAGGTGCCTTACGAATATCCCGTCAACGTGGGCAAGGCATACAACACGGGTCTGGAACTCAACACGATGTACCGGCCAAACGCGATGTTCAACATACGGCTTTACGCCAACGTGTATCACTCATATCTGGAGACATTGTACAACAATGAGCTCTACAAGAGCCAGATGTGGTCGTATAGCTTCTATCTGAGCTTGTGGGCGAAATTATGGAAGCGGCTGGAAATCAGCGTGTCGGGCAACTACCGCTCGCCGTCGCAGTCGCTGTTCAGCGTCAGCCATGCGTATTACGGTCTTAATGCGGGCCTTCGCTGCGATTTCTTCGACAAGAAGCTCTCCATCTATCTGAACGCCAACGACATCTTTAATTGGAACAAGTGGGGCCGGAGCAACAACAGTCCGTATTATGTCTCCAGTATGGACTACAACTATGATTCGCGTTCCATCGCGCTGGGCTTCACGCTCCGTTTCGGCAAGATGGAGCTGGAGAACCAAGCACGCCAAGGCGCGGCCAGCGAGAGCAGCGGCCAGGGTGGTCAGGGAGGAATGTAATTCTAATTGCGAGATGAATTAAATTGTGCTGGTCAGCACATTATAATACACGAAACAAAAAACGCACGATTGAACATCGTGCGTTTTTTGTTTATAGATGATTTCGGATTAGAATGACGTGGTGACCGAGAGGCCCAAGCCGTAGGAGGCGGGGACGGCGCGGCAGACACCGCCGACGCAGAGGATGCCCTCTTTGGTCTTGCCGAAGTTCAAGGCGATGCGCGTCGTGTTCCAAACGTAAGCGCAAGCAATGTTGTAGTAGTGCGTCTTATGCGCGGGATCCGGGTTGCCGTAGTTCCAGTCGTCACCGATGGAGAAGAACCAGTTCGGGCTGATGGAGTATTCCAACATCGCATACACGCTGCTGCCGTCGTCATCCTTCGTGTAAAGATGCTGCAGTTCAAGGCGTAAGGCGTGCTTGGGTGTGATTTTGTACGACAGGTCGGAGGCGACCAGATGACCGCGCATCATGCCGGCGTGGCCCTGCAGAATCTCCAGATTGTAGGTGATGTAGTTGTAAGCCAAGATCCATTTCCACTTCTTGTTGTTGAAACGGTGGCTGATTTCCAGTCCGACGTCCTGATAGAGCAGGTTCGGGCCGAACTTGAAGAAGCTGGAGGTGTAACCCATGGTTCCGGTCATGGTGCCGTTCTCAACCGCTTCAGGCACAGGCTGTTTGTCGATGTCGTGGAACCGCGAGTAGTTGAAGGTGATGTCGGTGCCGTATTTGCCACCGAGGACCGATTTCTTGGGGATCTGGTAGTTGATCTGCAACTGCGCGCCGATCTGGCTGTTGGGCTGGCTGGCGTAGCTGTAGTCGCCGATCAGCTGGTAGGAGTACTGTCGGTTAATGGCCGGGATGCAGTTGATCATCAGTTCGGAGTTCTGGTTCATCCAGCGTTGCGAACGGTATTCCATGTTGTCGGCGCGGATGAAGGAGGCCGCGATGCCGAAGCCTTTCATAGCGTAGGTGGCCGACAGGAAAAGGGCCTCGCCGGGCTTGTAGATGAAGCTGTTGGTGATGTTGGGGTCGTTCATCTTGCGGGCGTATTCGGCGTCCAGACGGAAGTCCTTGTAGCCGAAGGTGGCGCGGGCAGCCCAAGTGGCCACGTTTTGCGGCACCTTGTCCTGCGGGATCACGCCGGTGACCGTGCCCAGACTGTCGTCCTGGATGTCGAACAGGATGTCCGTGCTGGATTTCTCGAATTTACTGACGATGTTGGCCCCCACGCGGGCGATGAACCCTTTTTCTTGGATGACAGGGAAAATCTCCCCGAATGAGAACTCCGCATCCGCGCCGCGCACGTAGTCCTCACGGCCCAAATAGGGGTTGAAGTTGTCGCGTTCGATGCCCCAAACGGCTTTGATATGGATACCCTTGTAGGGGGTGAGTTTGATGCGTGCACCGAGCAGGCTGTTGTCAATGCCCAACTGACGGTCCTCGTAGGCCCTGAGAGTCAGGCCGTTGCCGAACTGCTCGTAGTAATTACCCGCCGTCACCGAGATGAACTTGTTGGTGTAGTCGGCGAAGAAATACTTGATGCCCTGCCCTTGATAGCCGATTTTCTCGAAGTCGATGAGCGGGAACATGTAGAATTCGTACCGCGCCCCGGCCGAGAATCCGCCGTTGCTGTACAATATGTTGAGGAAGGCGTTGCCGCGCACTTTGGAATCCACCGGTTCGGCTCCGATAATGGAGTCGGGAATGTAATACATGCCGTTGAAACCGAAGTCGCCGCTGATACGGCCGTTGCCGATCTGGTGCTGTCCGAAAGCCCAAACGCTGCCCAAAAGCAGCGTCGATGCGAGGAGTAAGCGTTTGATAGAAGTGGATATCATACGTTGGATTTAGGGTGAAGACTACTTTTTCACTAACGATTTGATGATTTCATAGACCTCCTCTTCGCTGCCGGGGGCGTAAGAGGTGTGCTGCCACACGATTTCGCCGTCGCCGTTCAGGATGCACATGTATGGCACGTCATTGACGTTCATGGCGCGTTTGAAGTCGGAGTTAACATCCAGCAGGACAGTGTATTCCCAGCCTTTGCCCTTTACGAAGGGAGCCACGCGTGCGGAGGTCTTGGCATCGTCAATGGAGATGGCGTACAGTTTCACGCCGGTCTCCTCCACCCAGTCCTCGTATTCGTCGGCAATGGCTAACAGCTCGGCAATGCAGGGCTTGCACCAGGTTGCCCACAAGCTGATAATCACGGGCTTGCCGTCGTTCTGGATGTCTTTGGTGTTGAACACCGTGCCGTCCAAGGTCTGGATATCCACGGCGGGGAGCTTCGCGAGGTGCTTGTCTTTCGCTTCCTGTGCGAAAATGCTGAAACTGAGGGTCATGCAAAGGATGACGGTTAAGATTTTTTTCATATTCGGATATTTTTATTGTTTATTTCGATTTTGAAACAGCGGGTTGTCGTCTTGTTCGATCTCATCGGGGAAGTTCATCTGGAGATATTCGGGCAGCCCTTGCTCGGGGGCGGGCGGGAAGCGCATCATCAGGGTGCCGTCGGCGTTGAAGAAGAGGTGCTCCGGCAACGTCTCGATACCCTGCTGCAGAAGCCAGTCGTACTGCGCATCGAAGTAGAGCAGCGGCCACTCGAACATCTTTCCGTACTGCTTGACGAACGCCTGATACGTCTCCTTCTCGGGGTCAATGCAGAGGCTCACGAATTGCACGCGACCGTCATATTTGCTCTGTAAGTCCTTGATAATCATCATTTCCCTGATGCAATTGATACAGTCGGTCTGGAATACATGAAGATAGACGGGCGTTCCCTCGTATTGTTTAAGTT
Source organism: Bacteroidales bacterium (assembly GCA_017962275.1). Lineage (GTDB taxonomy): Bacteria > Bacteroidota > Bacteroidia > Bacteroidales > WCHB1-69 > F23-D06. Next base: position 41,719 of record JAGCVQ010000055.1, on the reverse strand, counting down.
GCACCTTGTGCCCTTTCTCATCCCGGAACGTGACCTCCTCGGTAACTTTCCGGCTCTTTTCAATCTGATTCAGCTTGCTGTCTATCAGTCTGATGTGCTTGTCGAAAGAGGATGTCTGACGGATATATTGGAGCAACTTGAGGATGTTGCCCTGGTCGAACTCCTTGTTGTCCAAGAATTCGATTAAGTTCTTGATAATCACCAATTCACGCAGACGGGCGTTGGCTAACTTCGGGTCGCGGCCCACCTCGTTGAAGAGGGTGAGGTAATCGGGTGTCTCGTTGATGGTGCGGTCAAGCAACTCCTTGCTGACGTATGGCGAATAGTACAGATAACCCTCGTAAAACTGGTTGAACAGCGACATATAGGCTGGGTTGTTGTACAGGATATTGTCGTTGTCGAAGTATTTCTGGTACAGATAGACCGGTTTTTTGCGGTACTGCAGCAGGTCGAGACTGCCGAGGGTGTAATATCCGTAGGATTGGTAGAAGTTCTCGGGATTATACTGGAAATCATAGTGTTCGGCGATGATATTCCGCACCGTGTCGAATACGTTGTCCTCGGATCCGTAAATCATCGGGTAGGAGTAGGCGTCGGCAACCCGGTTGAAGTATTGCGTAAAACGGTTGATCTTGTAGTTGAGGTCACCCGTGTCCGACTTTGCATTCTCGATTTGCAGGAAACCGCCGTACTTCTCCGGGTTAATCCGTTGATACAGCGTGCTATCGACGGTGATGGTGAAGGTGTAGCTGTTGGACGGCACAATGAAGAATTCGGCTTTCGAGGTGCGGATGGCCAACTGCGCCAACTCGATGTCGTTGGTGTTGTATTTCAGGGCGAAACGACCGTGTTTGTCGATGATGTCGGTGGCGGCCACGTCGGCAATGCCGTTCAGCAGGTCGTGGAAGACGAGCAGCCGGATCTCCTCCCCGGCGGCAAAGTTTGCGGTGCCGGTGATGGTCACGGGCGTCTGCGCACTTCCCGCGAGGGCGGTCAGCAGGCAGAGGGTGAGGAGGATATGGCTGAATCGAATCTTCATAAACGATTAGTATGCAGGAAGTTCGTAGGAAAGGTAAGGGCTGTAGTCGGCACCGAACTGCCAGAGCTCGCGCACCATGGTGGAAGAGATGACACGGGCTTCCGGGGAGGGGAAGAAGAGCAATGTTTCGATGTCCGGGGCAAGCCGCTTGTTGATTTCGGCCAGCTCCTGTTCGGCAGCATAGTCTCTGATGTCCCGTACCCCGCGAATCAGATAGCGGGCCCCGACACGATGGCACAGCTCGATGGTCAGCCCGGTGTAGGGAATAACCTCGATTTTCGGGTTGCCGTTGTAAATTCCCTGAATCCAGCGTTGGCGTTGCGATTCGCTGAAGACCTCCTTTTTGTCGATGTTGTGCCCGATGCCGATGATGACTTTGTCGAAAAGCGGCAGGGCTTTGGCCACGATGTCCTCATGCCCTTTCGTGAACGGGCAGAATGATCCGGCATAAATGGCTATCTTTTCCATGTTTAGTCGCGTATGATGGTGAAATTGTAATCGTCGAGGAATTTGATGAGGCGGGAGGGCTTGAACTCCACGGAGGTGGACTGGTCTTGCGAGACCACATAATCCATCTGCTTGATAACCTCTTGCGAGATTTTGTCGAAGGTCTGCGGAGTGGGCTCTCCGGCGATGTTGGCGGAAGTGGAGATGAGCGGCCGTCCGAGGGCGCGGATGACCTTGCGGCAGAACTCGTTGTGCACGATGCGGATGGCGATGGTGCCGTCCTCGTGGATCAGCTTCTCCGGCAGGTTGTAGGCCGTCTGATAGACGAAAGTCGTGGGCCGTGTGACGTGCGCGAGCAGGTCCCAGGCGATCAGCGGGATCTTCTTCACGTACATCGGCAGCCGCTGCATCGAGTCGAGCAGGATGATCATGCTCTTTTTCTCGTTGCGCTGCTTGATGCGGTAAATCCTTGTGATGGCCTCCTCGTTGGTGGCGTCACAGCCTATACCCCACACTGTATCAGTGGGATACAGAATCACCTTGCCCTCTTTCAGCAGGGAAACGCATTTTTCGACTTCCTCTTCCATAACAGAAAAAATTAACCTGCAAAGATACTATTTTTAAGAAATGGAGACCTTAAGTTTTTTTTGTGCTTCTCGGACAGTTTTGCGGGTCTCATCGCTTGCAAAAAAATCCTATCTTCGCCGTTTGGAAAAAAGATTCAGAAAATAGTTGCATTATGAAATATTTTGTTGGTGAAATTGCCGATAATCAGCAAATTACAGATGATATTTTTGTGATACGGGTGCTGTGTGAGACGGTGGAGGCCAAAGCCGGACAGTTCTACATGCTGAAGAGTTGGGATACCGAGCAGACGCTGATGCGTCCGATCAGTGTATTCAAAGCGGAAGAGGGCTGCCTGAGGTTCATGTACCGGGTGATAGGGCAGGGAACCCGCCGCATGTCGCTTCTGGAAAGCGGCGACGCCATCCGTCTCTTGGGCCCTTGCGGGAACGGCTATCCGGTCGAAAACATCAAGGGCAGAGTGGCGCTTGTGGGCGGAGGCGTCGGAATCCCGCCGCTCTGCCATACCGCCAAGACCCTGCAACAGCAAGGGGTCACCGTGGATGCCTATTTGGGCTTCCGGGACGAGCTTTTCGCCGTGGAGGACTTCGAGCCGTGGTGCACGGATATGTTCATCTCCACTGAGCATGGCGACGAAGGATACAAGGGCTTCATCACTGATCTGCTGAAGCCGGAACTTTACGATGCGGTGCTCACCTGCGGTCCCGAAGTGATGATGCGGAAAGTGGCCGCGATGTGCGCGGAGAACGGCACGACCTGCTACTGTTCGTTGGAACACCGTATGGCCTGCGGCATCGGTGCCTGCCTGGGTTGCAGCATCCGTACCAAAAGCGGCATGAAGCGCGTCTGCAAGGACGGCCCGGTTTTCCTCAGCACGGAATTGATGTGGTAAATTTTGGATAAAAGGAATATTTGACTATGGATAAAGACGTGAATTTGTCAGTGAAAATCGCGGGCGTTGACTTCAAGAACCCTTTGATTGCCGCGTCAGGAACCTTCGGGTTCGGAGAAGAATACCATGAGCTTTACGATGTGGGTTGTCTCGGCGGCATCTGCTCCAAGGGACTGACCCTCCATCCCAAAGACGGCAACGAAGGCATCCGGGTGTGGGAGACCGCCTCGGGGATGATGAACAGCGTTGGGTTGCAAAATCCTGGCGTGGAGGCGTTTATCGAATCCGGTATCGCGCAGATGCGCCGTTTCGGGAACGTGCTCATCGCCAATATGGGTGGCCACAGCATGGAAGACTACGTGACCGGGGCCGCTTTGCTCACCGCATCGGATATTGATATGCTGGAACTCAACATTTCCTGTCCCAACGTAAAAAGTGGAGGCATGGCGTTCGGCATCAAGGCGGATGTGGCGGAAGAGGTGGTCCGTGCAGTGCGGAATGTCTGCATCAAACCTCTGATTGTCAAGCTTTCCCCGAATGCCGAGAATATCGTGGAGATGGCTCTCGCCTGCGAGCGTGCCGGCGCGGATGCCCTCTCGTTGGTGAACACCTTCCAGGCCATGGCCATCGATATCCGCAAGCGGAAACCGGTCTTCAACAATGTCTATGCCGGCCTTTCGGGTGCGGCCATCAAACCGATTGCGCTGCGCATGGTACACTCCGTTTGCAAGCAGGTGCACATCCCGGTCATCGGCATCGGGGGCATCTACACGGCGGAGGACGTGCTGGAATTCATTATGGCGGGTGCGGCGGCCGTGCAAATCGGAACCGTCAACTTCAACAACCCCCTCGCCGGTCGCGAGGTTCTGGACGAACTCTCCCAGCTCTGTCGCCGGGAAGGTATCGCGGACATCAACGAGATCCGCGGGGTCTGTTGAGATCGACCGATGAAATAAAACGGATGCTTTTGCGTTGAAACGATTGTTTTTATCAGAAAAGAATTATTTATCAGAAAAAATAGCATAATATGAAAAAGATTCGGTTAAAGTCTGTGATTTCGCTCGTTGTTTCGATATTGGCAATGAGTGTTTTGACGATGGGCACGGCGAATGCCCAATTCACCATCGGTATCAAGGCAGCCGGAAATGCCAGCAACTACCGGCAGTTGACCGACCGTAGCTTCGGTCTCGAGGCCGGTGTCTTCATGCGTCTCGGTGGCAATTTCTTCTTCCAGCCGGAAGTGAACTATTCGTTCAAGAGTTCCACGATCAAGGATGCGGTGGACGAGATTACAAACAATTTTAAGCTGAAACAGCATTATATCTCCGTCCCGGCATTGTTGGGTTACCATTTCATCAACAACGATAACTTTAAGTTCAGACTGACGATTGGCCCGCGTTTCGATTTCAAGATTGCCGATAATGTGGAAAACTCTGAATGGGAGACCAATACGGTGCAGTGGGGTGGTCAGGTCGGTCTTGGTATTGATTTCTGGCGTTTTGCGCTGGATTTCAACTACTGCATCGCCGCCGACAATTTCCGTAACAGCACCCAGGGCACGTCCCAGACGAGACAGATGAATCTGTTCATTCTCTCGCTTGGCTTCAAGTTTATTAAGTAGCAGAAAATCAAATTGTTGCTGGTTGTTGAGGGAAATAATTCCTTCACGACCCAAGATTTCGATTACATAATCCGTTATTAAATATGAAGGAGCATCCGGAGGTGCAAGAATGGGTTCGTGCGTGCCGAGAGGGCAACGCCCGGGCCCAGCGCAAGCTCTTCAAGCACTTCTATGGTCTGGTCATGCGCATCTGCATGCGTTATGCGGGTAGCACGGACGAGGCCTCCGATATGCTCAACGAGGGGTTCTTGAAAGTGTTTTCGAACCTCGACAAATACGAAAACACAGGTTCTTTTGAGGCTTGGCTGAAACGTGTGGTGTGCAATGCCGCATTAGACTACCGGCGGCGTTTCGTCAAACAGGTTGATTTTGTCAATATTGACGACTTGCCGGACATGCAGGTGGCGGACGATGCGGTGAATGACGCGGTCGCGAGGATGTCGTCGCAGGAGTTGGTGGGGCTGATACAAAAGCTCCCGCCGGTCACACGGACGGTTTTCAACATGTTTGTCTTCGAGGGCTTCTCCCACCGGGACATCGCGTTGGAGTTGAACATCACCGAGAATACCTCCGCCTGGCATGTGAACAGTGCGCGCACCAAGCTCAAGGACGCCATTAGTAAAATGTATGACGAATAGTATGACGGATTTCGACAAATTGATCAAAGAGAAGGCGGAACAGGCCGATTACGCCTACAAACCCGCCGCATGGAAGAGCTTCCGACATCATGCCGGACTGAAACCCACTGCCCTGAAATACTGGGTGACCGGCGTTTCATCCGTGGTTGTTGTCGGAGGTCTGACCACCTTCCTGCTGCTCCGAACGCCCAATTCTTCCCAAGGGAATGCGGCTGTTCCGGAAGTTGCCTCTTTGGATACCGTTTCTTTGAATGTTGACGGTGATGACGTCGTGGCGGATGACACTTTGCTGCTGGCCGGCAGTGGCGAACAGGAGTCTCCTCGTGCCAAAGCAGCAATGACCACCGCTCCAAAGTCAACCCCTGAACAATCGGCGGCCGAAGCGAATCAGCCGGCGAAGGCCGCTGCGCCTCGAAAGAACGAGACTCCGCGTTATGGCCGTCCGCTCGTCATCGACGTGGATACCATCAAGGACAATGTCCCCACGGATGAGGAATTGAAGAACGGACACAGCCGGATCTTTTGACAATTGCAACGGAGGATAATTCCGTACTTTCCCCATAAAAAAATCCCTGCCACTTTCCAGTCGCAGGGATTTTTTATTGCTATTCAAGAAAGCTCTATTACAGAACTTTGGCGGTCAGCGTGATGGTGCGCACCGGATTGGCGGGATCGTTGGTGATGATGTCCAACGTGGCGTTTTGTGTGCTGGAGCGGCCGGGAGCCTTGAAAGTGACGGTGATTTCGGCCGTGGCTCCGGAAGGAATCTCCGTCATGCTGGAAGAGACTCTGTAGGAGGAATTGCTGGGCTCCAGACTTCTGATCATCAACGGGTTCTTGCCGTTGTTCTTGACCGTGATTTTCTCCACCTTGGTGACGTTCTTCTGCATGTCGCCGAAATCAATGCTGTTGGCGGAAACCTCGCAGATGGGGGCGCTCTTCAGCTGCTTCGGAGTCATCTTGGAGAAATCCTCCTTGATGTTAACGGCATAGTGGACGCGCTTGGTAGGCTCAATGGAGTCGTTGGTCGTGAAGGTGATCATGTCCTTGACCTGACCGAATTTGTTGCGCTTGGAGGCATCGTATTTCAGCACGAAGAAACCCTCTTGGCCGGGCTGAAGCTCAGCGCCGAAGTTGCGGTAAACTTCAGAGACGTACTCAATCGGTTTCTCCATCTTGAAAGAAACGGGCTTGGTCCAGAAATTGCGCACATAGAACGTGTCCAGAACGGTCTCGGTGTTCATCAGATTATGGGCAACATCGGGCACTTTGATGCGCATCATGCCGGCGGTTTTGTCGTAACCGGCCTTCTCGAACTCTGTCGGGGGGCGTTTGATGACCTCGCCCTTGATGAAAATCATGTGCGGGGTGGCCTTTTCGTCTTCCAGGAACTTGGGCTCGTTGGTGGTCACGCGGATGTTCTTGTTGAAAGCGCCGGGACGGTTGTAGGGGTTGTAGGTGGCCTCGATGTAGCCTTTTTCACCCGGGGCGATGGCGCCTTTGGTGTAGTTAGCCGCCGTGCAGCCGCAGCCGGGACGCACGTTGGTGAGTTCCAGAGGCTCGTTGCCGACATTGGTGAAGATGAACTTGCCGGTCACTTTGCCGCCTTCTTCTTTGATTTTGCCGAAGTCGTAGGTGGTGTTTTCAAACTTAATTTCCGGTTGCGCGAAGCAGACGATGCTGACCACAACCGCTAACAAGAATAAGCCTAACTTTTTCATTGTCAATTGTTTTTTTTGTTATTGTTTGATATTTTATGTTTTTTGCTATTTTGAAACGGGCGGCAAAAGTACAATTTTTTCTCCGAATTGGTTCAAATTAATGCCATCAAAATTCCCCGATGACATCAGCAGGAGGACGGAGTTGCGCCAATCCATGATGAGCAGGGCGTTTTTGAGGGTTTCGGAGTCGTTGAAAACCTGCAGGTCATGGCGTTGGAAGGAGTTGAAAATCACTTCTGGATGGATGGGCGGGAGCTTTTTGTGCGCCACGGCTGCGGGGGAATAATAGACGATGGCCGTGTCCGCCTCGTCCATCGCGTGGGCATACTGCCGCAGGAACTCCTCTGTGAGGCTGCTGAAGGTGTGCAACTCCATGCAGGCCACTAACTTGCGGTCGGGATATTGCTCGCGCACGGCGTTGATGGTGGCTTTCAGCTTCGACGGAGAGTGCGCGAAATCTTTGTAGACAGCGCAATCCGATCTCTTTGCGATAAGCTCCAACCGTTTGGAAGCGCCTTTGAAGGTGGCGATGGCCTCGTAGAACTGTCCGTCGGTCACACCTAATGCGTTGCAGGCGAGACGCGCGGCGTTGAGGTTCATCAGGTTGTGCTTGCCGAAGATCTGCAGCGGGGTTTCGTGCCCGTCATGTGTCAGATAGGTCACGCCGTCGCGGATCACGTAGGGATGTATGCCGTAGGGCTTGCAGGTGGTGCTTGTGATCTTTGCCCCTAACTTTCGGAGCTCTTCATCTTCTTGACAGTAAATGAGTTGTCCGTCTTGTGGAATCATCTTGGCAAAAATCTCGAACTGCTCCACGTAGTTTTCGAAGGTGGGGAAGACGTTGATGTGGTCCCACGCGATGCCGCTGATGATGCCGATGGTAGGCTGATAGACGTGGAACTTCGGACGGCGGTCGATAGGGGAGGTGAGGTACTCGTCACCCTCGATGACCATGACCTTGGCCGTGTCGGAGAGACGCACCATGACCTCAAAGCCCTCCAACTGCGCTCCGACCATGTAGTCGCAGTCGATGCCGACCTGCTGCAGCACATGGATGATCATGGAGGTGATGGTCGTCTTGCCGTGACTGCCACCCACCACCACGCGGGTCTTGTCTTTGCTCTGCTCGTAGAGATATTCGGGATAGGAGTATATTTTCAATCCCAACTCCTTGGCTTTCAGAAGTTCCGGGTTGTCCTCGCGGGCGTGCATGCCGAGGATGATGGCATCGAGGTCGGGGGTGATTTTCTCCGGATGCCAGCCGATGTCGTCGGGCAGGATGCCGTATTTGGCAAGCCTTCCACGTGCCGGATCGAAAATCTCGTCGTCCGATCCAGTGACATCGAATCCTTTGATTCTCAATGCGATGGCTAAGTTGTGCATGGCACTGCCCCCGATGGCGATAAAGTGTACCTTCATGATGGTTTAGGGTTTATGGGTTAAGGGTTACACGGTTACACGGTTAGAAGTTCAAAGTTCAAAGTTCAAATCATGTTGACTTGTTGAGAACGAAAAAGTTGAAATATTGTGGCAGAAAAAATGCAAAGTTTACGCCTGAGGTGCGCTGGATGCAGCATCTTGGGCGGTCTCCCGTGTGGAATTGTTCTCCGTGTAGGTGCGGTCGATGTGGCGTTTTTGCCGTTGCTGCCAGCGTTCGCGGGCATATTGCTGCATGTCCGACACCTCGTCGCTCTCGTCGATGATCTCTAATCCGAAAACCGTCTCAATGATGTCTTCCATCGTCAAGATGCCTTGGAAACAGCCGTACTCGTCGATAATCAGCGCGATTTGCGATTTCTGTTTGAGCATGGAATCCCAGATGTCGCTGATGGACTTGTCTTCGCTGAAGAAGGGCATCTCGCGCTTGATTTCGCCCAATGTCATGTTGAACTTGTCCTCGGCAAGGTTCTCTAACGCGTCGTCGCGGAGCACGTAGCCGGTGATGAACTCAGGGGATTCTGCATAGACGGGAATCCTCGAGAAGTGGTCGAACTTGTCGTCATCGTAATACTCGCGCAGGGTCATGCTCTCCGGTGCGGTGGAGGCCACCACGCGGGGGGTCATCACCTCCTCCGCCTTCACGTTGTCGAGTTTGATGATGTTCTGGATGATTTTGTTCTCGTCTTTCTCGATGACGCCTTCCTCCTCGCCCACATTGGCGATGGCAAGCACCTCCTCACGGCTGACCACGGCGTCCTGCTCCTTTTTGGAAATCATTCGGCTGACCAGTTCGACCAGTTTGACGAAGGGGAACAGCAGCACGATCAGCACCCGGATGGTCTTGCAGGTGAATCCCATCAGGCTTTTCCAGCGGGTGGTGCCGATGGTTTTGGGGATGATTTCGGCGAAGATGAGGATGAGCAGGGTGGTGATGGCGGACACGAGTCCGAACCAGCGGCTTCCGAACAAGATGTTGGCTTGTTGGCCCACGCCGGCGGCACCGATGGTGTTGGCGATGGTGTTCAACGAAAGGATGGCCGCCAAGGGGCGCTCAGGGTCCGTCTTGTACTGCTTGAAAAGTGTGGCGGGCTTGTAGCCCTCCTCCTCGCGCATCAGAATATACGAAATCGGGGTGGACAGCAGGCTCGACTCCAGCGTGGAGCAGAGGAAGGAGATGACCATCGCACCCAACAAAAATACTAATAATAAGGCCATTATGGTTTTATAAAAATCGGGTGCAAAAATACGAAAAATGTGCATACGCGCCGCAGACTTCTGATTATCCGTATCGGTCAGTCTGTGGCAGGTCGCGGGGAATCATCCCTATGCCCCGTAACTATGCATCCCGCCCAACAGGAAATTCACCCCGAAATAGGTGATCAGCACGCTCAGGAAGGCCAAAATGCCGTAGATGTGGAAGAACATCGGGTTGCGGAAGGCTTTCCAGACGGTACTGTGCAGCGGGGCGGCGTAGATCAGCAAGGTGATGAGCGCCCACACCTCCTTGGGATCCCACGACCAGTAGTTGCCCCACGAGATGTTGGCCCACACCGCGCCGATGAAAATGCCTGCTGCCAGCAATGCCACGGCAGGGTAGAGCATAATCATGCTGATGTCTTGTAAACGTTGCAGATAATCGCTGTTCTCGGGTTGCGAGAGACGAACCACCACCGCGCAGATGCCGTTCAGCATGACGAAGAAGAGCAGCGCGTAGGCGATCATGATGACCGTGACGTGCAGGCTCAGCAGCGGCGACGAGAGCACTGGCATCAGGTGGGTGACCGGCGGGTTAGAACCACCCATCATCTGCACCAACAGCACTACGCCGGTCATCAGCAGACCGGCGGGAAGCGCCATTTCGTATTTCTTGCTCATGATCAGCGAGATGACGCAGATGCTCAAGGCCAACAGGTTCATCGAATCGAAGCTGCCGGCCATCGGCACGTGCCCGCCCACGATCCAGCGTAGGATGAACAGCATCGCCAAGAAGGCGCACAGCAGCGACATCCACACCACGAGGGCCAGCCGGACGGGTTTCGGGAGTCTCCGCCCTTTCCCGATGCCGATCAAGGCGATGGCGAAGCATATCAGTCCCATGGTGATGTTGACCATCGGCAGCCAGCGACCTGCCGTCAGACGGTTGTAGAGCCGCTCGGCGCGGTATTGATGTTTCGGCTGCGTGAGACCGAGAGCGTACTTCTCCTGATAGATTTTGGTTTTGTCGAAAAGGGTATTCAGCGACTCGAAATCGCCCATCACGGCGTACTCTTGACAGAGACTCCGCTGTTTGCGGATGAAAAGGTACTCGTCGTCGGGAATATCGACCGGAAGTTGGTCGTTTGGCGAATACCACGTCACCTCGCGGGCACTGTCGGCGTGAGGGAACATCTTCAGCAACTGACCGTTTTGCAACATGTTGATGATCTGTCGCTTCTCCTCGGCGGCACGTTCGTTGCCCCGCTTGAGGTCTCGTTCCAATCTGGGAATCGGCTCGTTTTGCCATTCGTCGGTGTAGAACAGCCAGCCGCTGAAAACCTGCTCGGGCGTGTAGCCTTGATAGCGGGCTTTCCCGTAGAGTTTGGTGGTGAAATCCTTGGCCAACGTCTGCAACGGACAGACACGGCCCTTGTACATCACGTACATCTGCCCCATCCTGTCGGCACTCTCCTTCGGGAGCACGCTGGGTTTTCCGGCAGCGTGGGCAGGCAGGAGGGCAATCGTCGTCAGCACGCCAATCAAGACAGCCGCTTTGCCCGCCGTTTTTTGCAGCAGGGCGCGGAAGGACCCTTTCTTGTCGAAAAAGAGTCCGATCAAGGCCGCGAACAGAAGGAGATACCCTGCATAGGTCACGCCCACGCCCCAGGGGTCGTGCGCCACCGACAGCACCGAGTTGCCTTCCTCGTCGTAGTCGCTCTGGTAGAAGCGATAGTGGCGGTATTTCAGGATATGGTTCATCGAGATTTTGGCATCCGTGACCGTGCCGTTGTCGGATATTTTGAGATAGCTCACAAAGTCCATCGGGGTGCGGGTGCCGGGGTAGGTCTCCACCTCGAAACGGTCGAGGGTCAGCGTGAAGGGCAGGTTCGCCGTGCGGCTCTTGCCGTGCTTCTCGACGGTGAACTGGCTGGCGGCTGCACCCGGTTTCAGGGTCATCTCGCCGTGCTGACCGGTGGTCATCGTCAGCAGTGCGCCGAGCAGAATCAGCAGCACCGAGGAGTGCAGGGCGCAGACGACGGGCCGCTGCCAGCTCTTGCGCGAAATCATCATGACCACCATGCCGGCGGCCAGCAGCGCCCACAGCGCGACAAACCACCAGCTGCCATAGACGTGGCTCAGCGCATATTCGTTGCCGTGGAACCGTTCCACGACAGTGCCCGCGGCCATCGCGCCGATGAGGGCGACGAGCAGGACGGAGAGGATATGTCGGATGTGTTTCATTGTTTCGATAAAGGTGCAAAAATATTAAAAAAACATTTTCCTTGAGCAGCCCCGAAGGGGCAAGACGCACGAAGTGCTAATAACCCCACACAAGGCGAAACCGCAGTGTGGGGGTCGTCTGGCACGAAGCGCATCGTAGCGTATGGTCGTCATAATCAGATCGCATTAATGAACTTCACCACCGCATCCCGATCCTCCTTGCTGAGGTTGCGGAACTTCTCGACGGTCCAGCGGGCGTCGCTCTGGGCGCTGCCGTGCCACATGATGGCCTCGATGACGTTGCGGGCGCGGCAATCGTGCAGACGGTCGCTGGAGCCGGTGCAGACGGTGGAGAGACCGCGTCCCCACAGCGGGGTGGTGCGGCACCAACCGGTGCGGATGTCGTTCTTCATGCAGAGACGGTGCTGTACCATGTCGGTGTAGGGCCAAATCTTCTGGTTCGGGTAACGCGGCAGCCGCTGGTCACCCGTGGTGAAGAATCCGTTCGGATCGGTAAAGCGGTCAGGGCCGGTGGTCCAGCTGGGACGGTGGCAGGAGGCGCAACCGATCTCGCGGAAGATCTTGCGGCCCTTCTGCACCTCCTCGTCCTTGAGGTTGCGGGCGGCAGGCACGGCCAAACCACGGTGCCAGACCATCAGGTTCACGTAGTCGTCGTTGCTCATCTCGGCGGGCAGACTCTTGCCCATCAGGTAGTTGTAGATGTCGGTTTCCGGGTTGCCGGTGATGTTGTAATCCGGGAAATAGGTGTAGAAGTTGGCTTGCACCTGCGGGTCTTGCGAGGCCACGCGGGCGTAGGTCTCGGTCATGTAGTGGTAGCGGCGGTCGCCTCTCGTCACGTTCGTGATGTTCCAGATGGCATTCGCGCCGGGACCGTCCTGCAGCGGGCCGCGGGAACAAGCGTAGGTGAAGCGCTTCGGATGGTTGGTCTTGCCGTAGAGGCCCGTGGAAGCCCAATCGGTGCCGGCCCACATCGCCGGATTGAGGTGCGCACCGGCGTTGTACTCTTTCTGGTACTGGGCCTTCAGGGAGTCGTCAGGAATGGCGTCCAGCAACCCCGTGCCGTAGATGCCGATGGTCGATTCCAAACGCACTATCTCGCTACCGTAGGGGATCTGTGTGCCATTGGACTCTAACGGCACATAGTAGGCGGAGGCGGGAATATAGACCTCAGGGTAGATCAGACTGTAGGTCTCGCCGTCGGGGAAACGGTTGCCCCATTCGTCGGTGTATTCCAGCCAGCTGATCTGGATCTGGCTTTCGTCGATGGGTGCCTTGAACGGCGGCACGGCCTTGGTCTGCGGCATGCCCGTGAGCGACGAGATGTAGTTGTCGTTCTGGTCGGTGACCACCAGCAGGTAGCCGTTGCCCCAGTCGCTGGCGGCATAGCGGTCCATGCGCTTGCCGTGACCGTAGCCCGGATGGCAGGCGATGCAGGAACTGCGGATGTAGAGCGGACCGAGGCCGGTGAACGGCGGTGTGTTCTGGGTGAAGTCGCGCTCGAAGAGGTACTCGCCGTACTTGAACGCCGCGATGTCAGTAACTGCCGGCGCCGGATCCTCATACGCCGAGGACGAGCTGTTGAACGTCGTGCCTAACTTTCCACCCGCGTAGGTCTCCTCCTCAATCCACGACATTTCGCCGTTCTCAGGTTTGTGGCAGCCCGCTAACATGATGGCTGCCAATGCGATAATAAAGATGTTTTCTATCTTATTCATAATACTAATTACAAAATTATACAATTGCTCCTGCTCTACCGAGCTCTTGTCCCTTTGGGACTGCTTAATGAATAATTCTTAATTCTTAATTACTCCTCGTACGTTCTCAACGCCTCATTCACTTTCGACAGCACATCGTCGAGGCTCTGGCAGGCTTCAATGGCTTCGGCGTTGGCGGGGTTGGTGTAGCTGCTCACGAAGGGACGCGGCATGGCGTTGATCTTGTCCAAGGCGTTCTGGATGGCCTCCTCCACCTCGTTGTCGAGCTTGTTGTCCATCTTCTTGACGTAGGCGTGCAGGGAGAGCTTGTCGTTGCGCTGGCCTTCGATGCCGCCGTAATAGGCGTTCTGGATGCTGAGGATGTTGTTGTAGAAGTCCTCGATGGATTTCTGGCTGTAGGGCGATTCGATGTAATTGGGATCCTCGCCGTTGTAGGGCTTTCCGATTTTGGAGGTGCCCACCTCGTCGGCGATGGTTTTGCAGCCATCGACAATGGCCATGAGACCGGTCACGGTGCTGGCGTAGGTGCTGCCCGGGTTACCGGCTTTCTTGAGGTTGTCGCCGTAGTTGTAGTTGCCGCCATTGACGGTGGTGTTGAGCTCTAATTCCTCCACTTTGTCGCGGTGCGACTGCGGGGCGGCGTCGCCAATCCAGCTCACCTCCAACTGGAAGCAGCGGTTGCGCAGGTCTCCGGCCACGGCTATGGCATAATCCATCTGCGAAGCGGTGATCTCACTGGCGCTCCTCGGTTGCCCGTTGCTGAACAGGATGTATTCGATGCCATGGAAGCCGAGCAGGGCGTTGCCGAGCTGCTCGCCCGCCACCACATCGCCGTCCTCACCGGCCAAGGCAGCCAGCATGTTCGGACTGTTCATCAGGTTGTTGAAGGCGTCCACGTCCAACGGCCAAGAGTCGATGTGCGGGTCGATACCGAAATCGGAGGCCGCCCCGAAGAGGAACGCCTCGCTCTTCTCCCACCATGCACGGGCGGCGAGGAAGGTCTCGCATACTTTGTTGAGGTCGCTCTGGGAATGGCTGCTCTGGAAAGCCTCCAGATCGTTCACAAGCCTGTCGGTGTAGAGCGCCAAATTCGAATAGGTCGGGGCAATCGTGTGGTTCACGTACTGCTCAATGACCTGAGCCTGCTTTTCGTTCACAAGCTCGCCGTTGCCGTGATTGCATCCCACGGCCAGGAATGCTGCTGCCACTATCGTGGCGATGATTGTTTTTTTCATATCTGTTTGGATTTATAGAAATCATGATGGAAGAAACCAGCCCACGTGATTCCCAGCGCGCACCACGGCTCCTGGTTGTACTGCGACTTCAGCAGGCGGACGCCGGCTTCGGCCTTGATGACGATCTCCTTGATGGGACTGTAGTTGAGGCCGCCGCTCACGCATTGGCGGTCGGTCCAGGCGTAGTCGGTCATGTTGTGGCCCGGAATGTAGGAATCGTAGTACTCGTAGCGGGCGAAAAGGTAGAGTTTGTGGCGGTCCAGCTTCGGGTTCTTGTGGTGGTGGAAGACATCGTAGCCGATTTCGCCGCCCGCGCTCCAAGCCGCCTGTCCCACAAGGGTTTGCGGGTATGGTGCCTGTGAGCTGTGGGGTAGGGTGGAGTTATAGACGGAGATCAGTTCGCAGTCGGAGAGGTGGCCGTAGAGACCGCTTCCGCGCAACACCAGACCATCGACTTTGTAGCTGAAATCCAACGCGCCGATAACCGCCGTGCCGCGCACGTCGGCGTAGCGCGAGGAGCCCTCGTCGGTGATGATGTCGTTGCGGAAGGTGTTGCCCACGAAGCCGCTGATGCCGACGTGCAGCCCTTTGACGCTGTAGTTATCAACGCGGGCGGCCACGGCCAGCTTGTTGGCGACACGGAACTCGTAGGGTGATGCCGAACCGTCGTGGGCCCAGCCGGAAACGCTGAACATGCTGGAGTTGAGCGACGGGATGAGCATCACATCGTAACGCCAGTCTTGGATGCGGCCCCAGACCTCAATGCCGGTCTCGTGCCACGTGCAGGGGATGATGGTGTTCTCGCCTTCAGGACGATAGACCCCGAAAAACTGGGTGGGCAGGTGCGCGTTGTTGGTCCCGCCGACCGGCACGACGATGTGACCGGCGCGGATGTTCATCTTCCCGCCCCAGAAGGCCTTCTGCAGCCAGAACTGTTCCAGCGCGACCTCGCCGCCGCGCTCGATCTCCTTCTCGAATTCGCCCGTCTCCTCAGCTTCCACCTCCACAGCGGATTCGGTGCCGCCGTGCTCGAATTCGATCTCCGTGTTGAAGCTCCAGCCGTGCCCGAAATCGTATCCCAGCATGATGACGGCGTGCGGCAGATCCACGCGACCGTGCCCTTTCGAATCGGCGTAGTTGGCCGCGTGTGAATAGCGGAACACGTTGTCGCTGAAGAAGTTGTATTTATAGACGGCCTCGCCGTAGCCCCCGATGGTGAGCGTGCCCAACGATTTGCCCTTTTTCTGAACCGTGTCGCGTGCCGTCGTGCTCGCGCTTTCTTGCGCCACAACAGTCTGTAAACCAAAGAATAAAATGCTTACGAAAGCGAGTAAAACCTTTCTGCTCATAAAATTGATTTTATGATGCAAAAGTGCGAAACCCGCTTTACCTCGGATATACCCAAAAATGGGGATTCATGTAAGAACGGATACTGATTATTGAGGATGTGTTGCTGAACGGTTGATGAATATCAAACTCAGGTGCGGAAACCGTGTATTTGTGTGTAGTTTCCGCACCTGAGTTGCGTTCGTTATTGCGCTACTTCCTTCATGAAAAAATAGCGTTCATTTATACCGAATCAGATCGCCTTCTGCGTAGGGGATTCCGATGAGCAGGGCGGGAATGTAGGAGAACTTGACGTTGATGATGGCGTCGGCCTGCTGCTGTTGCGCTTGCTTTTGCAAGGTGTGTACCAAATGCTTGTTAGGAGCAAAGACAAAGCCGCTCGCTTCCACATGACCGACCACTTCGTATTCCTTGTCCGGCTTTTCGGAGGAATAATAACAATGGATGACGGTTGAGGACGTGTCTTTCTTGGATTTCGGATTACTTGAAACGAAGCTTCCCGTTGCGCATCCTGAAGCCATTGTGGCACAGAGGATTAAAAACATTAACTTTTTCATTTTTGGGGATTTGATGATAACTGACTTTGCAATGTAGATGCAAAAATCAAAAAAGGTTACAATTCTTTCGCCGAAAAACACAAAATCCTCAAAATTTTTTCCGCCGAAAAACACAAAATCCTCAAAATGTTAGCTTCGATCTGCGGACTGCTTTTGGTCAATAGTCTTATTTTATCTTGCAAAACCTGACCGCGAAATTCAGCGAAACATCGTATCCGTGATAAGGATATTCCTTTGGCATTCCCGTATAACAGAACAACCATAACGGATTATTATCCAAACTGGTGCGGGGTGGTTTGGCATTTGCCGATTTCAGAAGTGAACAATATCCTGCCCTGAGATCTATTTGAAAAGAGAGTTTAGGCTTCTTCAAGACAAATTCCATTCCAAATAAAGGATAAGCCCCAAGTTTCCATAGCGTTGGTCGAAGTATTGAAACGCCTCCTGACACACCAGCTCCGACCAAATAGTAATAGAGCACCCCATTTTTCTCAGCAAATTGACGTTGATACAAAAAGTTTTGAGAGAGTTCATATACATACAGTATAAAACTATTCTCCGGAGAGTATTTGTTAATAAAAAGTCTCCCCGAAAAATCGGTTTGGAAAACACAATTCTTTGAGATGCCGTATTTGATGGAGGGTCCTCCTCCGAATGTATTGAGGCATAACCCAGCACTGAACTTATAAAATCCTGTACTGTCCGTCTGCGCCGGAGCCACACCGCTCATTCCCAGCACGATCAGTCCGGCGGATATGATTTTCTTGATACTGTCCATACTCAAAATGTTTTCGTTTATATATATGTGACCAGATTTTCGGGAAATGTGACAACTACTAACTACTAACTGCTAACTCCTCACAGCACCGTCACCATCCCCCGATACACATACGCCTTCCCGTCGCGGTCGGTGCAGCGGATGAGGTAGTTATAGACCGCGCCCACCGCCAGCTTGCCGTCCCTGCGGCCGTCCCAGCGGAAGTTCTTGTCGTCGGACCAAAACACGAGTTCGCCCCATCGGTTGTAAATCATGATGCTGAACTCCCCGATCTGGCTCTTTTCGTATTCGGAAATGCTGAGCGCATCGTTGAGGCCGTCGCTTTTGCTCGGCGTTATCGCGTTGGGCAGCAGGATGTTGAGCGGACAATAAGGGATGTCGAACCGCTCTACCTGCTGGCACGCGGCGTTGGAGGCCGTAAGCGTGTAGAGGCCGCTCTCGGTGACCAGAATGGACGGGCCCACCTCGCCGGTGCTCCAAAGGTAGTCGTCGAAAGTGCCCTCCACGGACAGTTCCGTCTCGCGCGTGGTGCAGAAATCGGGGTTGGAGTTGCTGGTCCGCAGGAAGGTGTCCAAGACGGTCAGATGCAAGGTGACCATGCTGTCGCATTCGTGAGAGGAGGTGAAATATCGAATATAATCTCCTGATTCCGTGAAGGTTTCGCCGTTCCAGACATAATCCCCGCAGGTGGTCGCCCAAACCTCTTCCGCTTCGGGATGTCCGATGGAGAGGTGCAGCGTGACGGTGCTGTCGCATCCGTGCGAGGATATGAGATCCTTCACGTAGTCGCCGCTTTCCGTCAGCGTGTCGCCCTCCCAGATGTATTGTTCGCAAGCGAAAACCGTCTCTTCTTTATACCAGTGGCGATAGACGACCAGATATAGGATCACCATGCTGTCGCAGCCGTGCTGGTCGTCGTTGGTTTGGATGCCGGTGACCCAGCTCTGCGGCCAGCTTGCGTATGCCGGTTGGCTGAACTGATGGGCCAGAAATTCCGCGCTCATGGTGAAACCGTAGTTCTCGTAGTCGTACCCTTGGCAGATGGTGTCCCTCAAAAAGGTTGTGTCCGGAAGGACATAGTTCTGGAGCTCGACGGTGTCGCTGCCGGAACAGGTCACCCCATCGCCGACGATACTAACCGTGACCGAATAGGTGCCCGGTTCGGAAGTGTAGAATCCCGAGGCAGTGGAACCGGTATTCCAAGTGTACTGGTATCCGATGTTGGCCGGGGTGGGATGCAAATAGACGTTCATTCCGGGGCATACTATCTGGTCGGCACCGAGCGAGACTGTCGGCACGGCGTGTACCGTGATGTTGAAGGACGTGTCGTACTGGCATTCGAAGCTGTCGATGACGGTGAAAGAGACGGGTTGCAGGCCGGGTGTCTCCGGCGTGATGCTCTGACCGTTCTCCACCCCATTGCCCGAAAGGTAGAAAGTATCCAACCCCACGTGATAACCCCATCCGGTGGGCATCAGTTCCGAGCTCAGGGCCAACTCCCATTCCACGATATAGCCATTGTCGTACGGCAGCATATCTTGTACTTGGATGTACCAGACACCGTTGAGCGGGCATCCGACTAGTGAGTTGAAACTCTGGTAAGGGTGATACACTTGGGTCATCTGGGCTACATTCGTGGAATCCACACTATAGGAATGTTCTGTGTCGCCGAAATACCAGTAGTTGGAGGAATCCCAGTGAGGATTGTAATGGCTGTGGAAGTTGCTGGTGTCATAAATCACTCCGTTTCCGGAGGCATAGCTGTAACCGAGCGTGCTGTTGTCCGACCAGATGTAGTTCCATGGTTCGCCCATGGGGTTGAGGGCTGGGCTGCAGGTACCGCCGTCGGGCCTGTAGGCACTGCCGAGGTTGATGCGCATCATCCCGTAATCGTAACCGCCGTCAACTGCGATGTTGTAATTGGGGTAGGGCAGGATGGTGCTGGAACTGCCGTTGGGACAGACAAGGTGGATTTGCAGGTCTTCAATGGCAGAATGTTCCATTTTGATGCGCACGTAGAGGATGTCGTTGTCGGAAGTCAGCACTGCGCCGCTTGGGAAATCGGTGAAAGTGACTTCAGAGCGGTAGTAGAGGCCGTAGGGCGGACAGTTCTCGCCGTCGGGCAGGAACACCGTGTCGCCCACCGACAGGGAGGCCGGCTGCACAAAACCCACATTTTTGAGGACGATGTGGCTGCTGGTGTCGATGCCCACGTTCGGCACAAGGGTCTGACCAGCACATAGTTCCGGCATGTTGAAGGTGCCCGTGATCGGGTTGGCCGACGTGCGGATGCGAAAAGAGACGGACTGTTGCGCGGGGCATCCCAATGTGTCGGCGGCTGTCACTACGACCTCGCATCCGTGGCCCGGCGTGAAGGTGTGCGACACCGAATCGAGGCCGATGCCGCTCTGGGTGTCGTCCAAGCCCCAGTGCCAGGTGAATGTCGTGGTGGCGTCGCTCTGGGTGTAGAGGCCGCCGCTGTAGATCCCCTTCACGGCAAGATGGACCTCCGTGCCGGGACAGAGGTCGATGTACGCGGAGCCGTCGGCGGGGTTCGGCACCGGCAGGTGCGAGCAGCGGGCAGTGTCTAAAACGAGTTGAAACGGCTGGCAGTCGGTAAGCACGGCGGTCTGGGCAAAGACGCCCGTGCCGAGTGTCATTGCCGTGAAAACAAGCGCTATGAGGAACTTTCTCATTATTGCAACAGCCTTTTTTGCGAGCGCAAAACTACAAAAAAAACTTTTCGCGACAATTGTATCTGTATATTTACTATATTTGCTGTCTGAAACAAATGGGATTAAAAATGGTAACAGCTGAAGTCATTGTAGAACATGCCGGTAAAAATTTAAGTGCTTACATGAAAGAAGCACCGATAATTACAGTTGGAAAGGACATGAAAGAAATAGAAAACAATATGCGGGAGGCCATAGATCTCTACTTGGAGGACAATCCGAATCCATGTCCAGCCTTGGCGAAAGATTATAAGCTTAAGTTCAAATGCACCCCTCGACGTTTTGCAACAGTATGCGTCATGTTTGTCGCCATGTTGGTGTTTTGTACGCACAATCGCGCCTTCGCGCAAACCACCGACACCGTCCCTGCCAAGGCCAAGCCCGAGCGGGTGTGGAAACTCAGCGACTATCTCCAGATCCACGGCTTTGTGGATACGCAGTACGACCATGAATGGCAGCCCGAGAATGACGGCACGCTGACGCAGCGCGATGTCATCATGCTGCGTCGCGCCCGTTTCGAATTCACCGGCAAGTTCCACCCGATGCTCGATTTCCGGTTGCAGGCCGACCTGGCTTTCACGCCGCGTCTGCTCGATGCGTGGCTGCGCGTGAATTTCTGCAAGTACGCCCGTCTCTGGATCGGGCAGATCAAGACCCCCTACACGATGGATAACTTCCTGTCGCCCTTGGACTTGGAATTTGTGGAGCTTTCACAGTCGGTGGCGTTGCTGGCGGGATTTACCGATGTGTCGGGCATCCCGGAATATGCCAACGGTTTGGAGATCGGCGCGATGTTGTCGGGCACGCTGGCGGACTACGAGCGTAACGGCGAGCGGATTCCCATCCTGAACTACTACGCCGGTATCTTCGGCGGGGCGGGCATCAACATCAAGAAAGACAACCTGAGCAAGGACTTCTCGGCGCGGCTGGACTTCTACCCCTTCGTGAAGAACTTCCGGCTGTCGGGGTCCGTCTATCTCGGCAATTATCCGCTCTATGCGGACCGCAACGCGCCGCGCAACCGCTGGTCGGCCGGAGCGGAGTACCTGGGCAAGCACTGGACGGCCCGCGCCGAGTTCCTGCAGGGCACCACCGGCATCGCCGACGACAACCCGCAGGCCGCCGATTCCGTCTATTTGGTGAAGACCCAGGGCCTGTACGCCTTCGTGGGTTACTGGTTCTACATGGGGTGGGGGAGCAAGAGCAAGGTGCAGCAGCGTCTGCGCCCGCTGTTCCGTTACGACTACTGTGTGAACGACCGGAATGAGCCTTCCACCACGACCCACCGCTACTCCTTCGACCTCGAATGGTGGCCTGAGGAGCACGTGCGTGTCCATCTCGACTACACCCTCCGTCAGCGCGCCGACCATCAGAAGCCGGGGCATACGCTTGCCGCGAAGGTGTCGGTACGGTTTTAGCAATTAGTAATTAGTAATTAGTAGTTAGCGGTAGGGCTGCCGCATTGCGACAGCCCTACACACACGCCTTTTGCCTTTTGCCTCTTGCCTTTTGCCTCATGCCTTTTGCCTTTAATTGCCTGTTGCCTTCTCCACCACCACCCGGTACCCGCCGGTCTTCTTGCTGCCGGTGTATTCGATGAGGCCCTCTTCCCGGAGTTGTCTGAGGGCGCGGTTGACGGTGGAGAGGGAGACGTGGAAATGCTCCTCGATGTCGGAACCTTTGCAGTCGGGGTGGGTCTGGATGAAGGACAAAAGTTGTGGAGAGGTTAGCTTCTCTTCACTTCTGTGAATATCTCCTCCTTGAGATGTAACCATTTCTGCTTGTTGGATGTAGTGCGCAGGTTGTACCACATCAACTGTCCTGATTTCTGGATTTGTCGCTGTTTCTCGCTCCTCCACTATCATACAATGATCTTCCAGCAGCTTTGATGCTTTCTGACGGTAAGCATCTGTTATTTCGAGTCCTACAATAACACCATTCTTCGAAATATCTACATATACAGACTTGTTGTCGTATGATACGATATGACGGTAGAAAACAAGTACTTTTCTGGAAATACGTGCCGCTCTTGAAGTTGAAAGTAGCTCATATAAGCTTTTTAAGGAGCTGTTGCGATACACTTTCATTCCATTAACCAGATATATGTAGGTGTAATTTTCATTTTGTTGACAATAAACGATGTCTTCCAAGCGGACAGTGACCAGTTCTTTCTCGTCAGTGCCTTTTCTTGCCAATAAAAGATTATCGGTGTTTTGTAATAGCAGATTGATGTTATTGTTCTCTTGATATGCGGATTCAAGCAGCCTGATTAAAAAAAAGAAAAACACGAAGCAGAGATCTCGTAAAAAGAGTGAGATAGTCATGGCCGTATAATATTCTTGAGGAGAGGCGTCGCTTACCATATCGATAATCACTTTGATTTGCGGATAAACCAGTACAACTTCCAGAATAGTTGCAGCCATGGCACTGAAAACAGTTGTGAGCAGATAGACAAGGATGTGGCGTTTCAGATATAATTGGGGGTATAGAACAAAATAATTCAGATGACAAAGTGCAAGAACTATACCTCCTGCTATCATTTCTTTGTGGATTGCCCCCAACGCACCGGGTCTCAGCATGGAATAGTATCTAAAAACTACTATAACGACGGCGCTGAATACTAAAAAAAAGACTGACTTCAAGATGATTATCGATTTGACTGCCATGATGATTTTAAAATAAATATCTGTTAAAATTTCGCCTTTGAAAGCAATATAGAAACCGACAGCAAAAATACACAAATTATCTATTCGTTTTACTGTATTCACTCTTTGTTTAATGTGTCATTTGTTGTTTTTATTATGTCAAACCAATTAAACCTAATATATTCGTCATAGTGTCGTCAATTCGGAAGTTAGACACAATAACTCGATATAAAAAAAGTGTAGTTTTGTCCACGTAAGTAAAAATATCCTCTATTATGAAAAAGAATTATTTAAAAATTGGAATTGTCATTTCAGCACTGCTGATGTTGGCAACGACACAATCTTGTCGTGAAGAATCATTACAAAAACAACGAATTGGGTATTTGATTCCCAAAAAGACAAACGAAAAAACGGGGAATCAATATGTGTTGTTCTGTTTATTGGGGCATGATGGGTCAAGATGTCCAGGCTGCCTTTTAATAAACGGGAAATGGACACATGTGGATTGTCAAGGAGTGGGTTCTGCTTGTAATAAAGTTACGAATGTAGCTCTTTCATACAATGTTGATAATGACTTGATTGCCACAACCTTGGATACAATTGGATTGACTGAATTGGACTATATAAATATGCCTGCAGAATCGTTTGCTTTGGAAATCGACCCCGGTGTGTATAGTTATTTGAATATCCCGGCGCAGTTAGTCTATCGCGACAACACGACGAAGCAGTTCACGTTCACGGGGTTGAGTTTCAGCGACAGACCGTTGTATTAATAGAGGATTCAATAATCAACTAGCTTAAAATAAGTGTGTTATGAAAAAATCAATTTTCTTTTTCGTTTTTGTCCTGTGTCTGGCAAGTCTTCAGGCGC
The DNA here is from genome assembly GCA_017962275.1 of Bacteroidales bacterium. Classification (GTDB taxonomy): domain Bacteria; phylum Bacteroidota; class Bacteroidia; order Bacteroidales; family WCHB1-69; genus F23-D06. The sequence continues at coordinate 18,018 of JAGCVQ010000055.1, read as the reverse complement.
AGCAAGTTGTCAAGTATTCCGCAGACAGTGCGAGAATCAAGTATGCCACATTCTTAGAGGAGGAGACACGAGACCTCTCGCCCGAGGGCTTCTTCACCAGCTTCTTGCGGTTGGATCCGCAAAATCGCTTTGTCCCTTCGGATACCATCTATTCACCTGATTCAGCCTATACATACATTAAATATAGGCAACAATATGGTGGCTACGAGGTGGAGGGTAGCATGGTTACCCTTACCTACCATAACCATAGCATCATCCGATTTAATGGTTTTTATATTCCGGCAAATCATTTGTTAATACGGAACTCGTTCTCAAACGATGATGCCATCAAAGTGTTCAAGCAGTATTACAACAGTCGGAATGATTCGTGTGATTATTTCGTTTCCAAGCTCGTTGCATACAATCCCCAGTCGAACCAAGCGCGACTTTGTTTTCAAGTACAATCCACTGATCCAGCGCATTCTAACAAGATTCTCTATGTTTCAATGGACGATTTGACTGTTTTTAATGAGAGTGAGCTTCCAGGAGCAGGAATCGACGCTACCTTCTATACACAATACAATGGTGTGCGAAGTGGTTATACCACATGCTACCCGTGGAACCCGCCTAAATACACACTATTGGACCCCTATCTCGCGGTAGAAATTCTTAAGCTTGAACCTAACGTTACTGATTTAAGGGCTTTTCTGTCAAATGCTCCCGGTACTTTTTATAATATTAGTACAATTTGGGGATTTCACACAGGTGATATATATCCAAATTATATACTGGATGCGTATTGGGCTGCGTCAGAATATTCTTCTTACATGCAGAATACGCATGGCGTTTCGAAAGGTGTTTTCCAACGCTATTGGACAAATGGTCATTATGAAATATCGGATACGATTACATCCATAATCATTGCTTCTAACACTTATGTTGACAATACTTTCTGGAAACACGTTCCGTACAGATCAAGCACCAAGGATTTTCCTCAGACAAATAAATGTAAAAATGTTATTGTTATAGGTGCCCCAGGCTCAGCATACAACCCTAGGGCGTCTATAGATGAGGTTGTACATGAATTTGCACATATTTTTTCTTACCAAAATTGGAATAACAATAATCATTCTCCCAATAACTCTGATGACGCATTGTCTGAAGCGTGTGCCGATATTTGGGCTGCTATTATCACGAATAAGATATATCCGACCTCCCATGATAAAATTTGGAAGATTGGTGAGGATATTGTTTTGCCTGCATCAGGGAAGACTTGTGTGCGTAATTTAGCTGATCCTACGGATGTTACAGCTGTGACACAAATGTTCTCAAATAATTGCCAAAGCACAGCGGGTACTGCATACGAGTGCAGCGGGGTCATCTCCCACTGGTTCTATCTACTCACTCATGGTTATTCATGGACAGGCTGCGATGGGATGTGTTATACTTTCCCTGCCCTACCCATGGATTCAGCTGCAAAGCTGTTGTATTATTGTGAAACAACCAATTTCTTTAGTGGGATGGAATATTCTGACATTTGTCAGGCAACCTTAAACGCTGCCGTGAATTTTAGCGATCCTGAAAGTATTAGAGTTTCAATATTGGGTGCTTGGAATGTTGTCGGCGTTAAGCCGTTGGTTACGGGAATCGGTGAATTTGGACTTTCCTATTCGAGTGTTAACGATAGGTCATATTATGTGGATAAAGACTTGGTCGTTGATTCGTTGAGAACGCTGACGATTAGAGGAACCGTGCATTTTTGTGACACTTGTTCCGTTATCATTTATCCTGGTAGCAAATTAGTTATCGAAGGCGGCAGGCTTACAAATGCATGCCCTAACGATCTGTGGCAGGGCATCGAAGTGGTGGGCGACCGCACCAAACGGCAGCTGGCTCAGTATCAGGGCACGGTGGAACTTCGGAACGGGGCAACCATCGAAAATGCCCACTGCGCCATCCGTACGGGACTTGCCGGCGAAGCGGGATACGCCACGGCGGGAGGCATCATCCGTGCGGAAGATGCACACTTTGTCAACAACCGGAGAAGCGTGGATTTCCTCTCTTACACTAACCACGCTCTAAACGGGGGTGTGGCGAACAACCAGAGCTATTTCTCCAATTGCTCGTTCACAGTGAACGACAACAACCTTTTCTCCCAGAACAGCGTCTCCTTTATCGACCACGTCACGTTGTGGGACGTGAGAGGGATTGATTTCAACGGCTGCACGTTCGGGAATGCCACTACCACGCAAGGCGATCGCAGGCACGCCATCTATGCCGAGGACGCCGGTTTCACGGTGGACAAGAGGTGTACAGACCCGATTATAAATCCCAACACCTGCACCTGTAACACATTTGTCCGCAGTGAATTTTCGGGTTTCACCACTGCCATAGAAGTCAACACCACCGGCGAGCAGGCCCCCGTGAAGGTGGATTTTGCTAACTTCATTAATAACGTCACCGCTATGTGCAACAACGGCAACAATTACGCCTCTTTCACCCGCTGTGACTACAATATGACGAATGCACCCTATATTATGGTAAACAATGGATTGGTACTGAATGGTTGTAGCGGCTACAAGGTCGAGGAAAACCGCTTTCACAAACCCAGCAAGAACAATGGTTTTACGTCCACTGGCATCTGTGTTATCGAGAACGGTGTGACTAACAACTCGATTTATCGCAACACCTTCGACACCCTTGACTACGGCATCCATGTGACTGGAATCAACGGGGACGTATGGGGAGGTCTGCAGATGACGGCGGGAAAGCACCGGAGCAATACATACGGCATATACATTACTACCGGTGCGACTGTTTGTCCGTGGCAGGGCTCGCTGAGCAAAGGGGCGGACAACCGCTTCTTCGGCGCACAGACCAGCAGTTTGTACAACCTCGGGTGCACGCAACTGACCTATTACCACAGTAGCGATAGCGTATCTTTCTTTTTGGTGAATCCAATGGGTGTTTATGCAGAATCGAATCTCGCCGCAACCAATCCCTGCACCTCCACTCTGTGCAGCGGTGGCCTACCTCCGTTCCCGTTCACGGACTTCCAGTCTGGCATGAACGCCTACACCTCGGCGTTGGTGGGAAATGCAAATGCGGACGAGACGGGCATGGACGTTGTAGAGACGCAAAATTTTGCGTCTCCACAACAAGACACGAACGAAACGCTGGCCGGGATGCGGCGGTCGCTGTCGGAGACCTACTACGAGGCCGTGCGCGCCCTCATGTCCGACACCGTGCTGGACCTCAGCCAGTTGGAGCAGTGGCACGCAGCCGCCCAGCCCATCGCCGATCCGTATTCATTGACGGAGACGCGGTTTATGATGGGATACGACGAGCCGTTTCTGGCGGATGCGGAAAACGCGGAACTGGCCAATTATGCGGAGTTCCACGCGATGAAACTGGCGTTGCGGATCAATGACGATGCCGTAGGGGCGAATAATTATTCGCCCCTACAACCTGGTGGCCACATCAACTGGTACGCGCTGACGCCCGCGCAGATCGCGCAGTTGCAGACGATTGCCGAACGCAACACCGGACGCGCCTCCGTGATGGCGAAAGGGGTGCTGTGTTTCTTCTTCGGGATTTGTTACGACGATCCCGTAGAGACGCAAGATTTTGCGTCTCTACAACGGGGTGACGACGGAAATGACACCACAACCACCCACGCGAAACGGGCAACGACGGACATTGCCGGTGACGCCGCCCTCACCGTCTATCCCAACCCCACCGACGACCTCCTCTATATCGAACTGATCGGCGCGGGCATCGCGACCGTCGCCCTGTACGACCTGCAGGGACGGACGGTAACGGGCGTAGGCGATACGCCCCAACAGGGAACCGCAACCATCAACATGCGCAACATCCCCGCCGGCGTGTACATCCTGCACGTGACGGACGGGGACAGAAAGGAATACCAACAAAAAATTGTGAGGAGGTAACGGTTACGAGGGCTGTAGGGGCGAATAATTATTCGCCCCCGGTGCCCCGAAACCATGTTCCCAGTATTAATAAAAAAATGTATTTTCGCCAAGTGAAAAGAATCATCATCATTATAAATCCCAAAGTTATGAAAAAGAGAAACATCACAAACAATTTCCGGGCGGGAGTGGCCGTGGTTGCGGTGCTGCTGGCCTCCTTCCTCGGGACAGCGTTCGCGCAGAACCCCTATCCGGATTATGATTTCAAGGCCGCCAACGCCGATGGTGATACTCTCTATTACCGGATCACCTCGTCCACCGCACCCTATACCGTGGCCGTGACAAGGTGCCACGACTCGGCTGCATACGATTTGCAACTGCCCCTGAACGACTACGACAATACGATTGTGATTCCTGCTACCGTGACATATAACGACATCACCTACGATATCACCGTCGTGGATGAAAAGGCATTTTCTCTCCAGCAGGGTATTCGTACCGTTCAACTTCCCTCAGGGGTCGGCTTGGTCGGTTCGGGAGCCTTTGCCCACTCCTCGTTGCGGAACATTACCATCCCCGGTTCTGTTGCTGTTATTGAGGACAGCGCTTTTGCCTACACCCACGTCGAATCGGTGGTGATTCCCGGCGGCGTTGCCGTTCTGAAAACCGGGACCTTTGTCGGTTGCGACAGCCTGCGGCACCTCACGTTGAACGAAGGTCTTCAGGAAATGGAGGCAAACATATTCTCCTACAGCCTGATCGACACGCTGATTCTCCCGGCTTCGTTGCGCAGATTCAACCCGCTGAGCGACACCGTGTTGCCTTGTAAACGGATTGTGTTCCAGACAGATTCCCTGCATCCTGACGACACCTTGCATCTTTCCCCCTCTTGTTTCAGAGGCATGGACCAGCATCTGCAAACAGTGGTTTTCTCTGACAATATTTTCCAATTGCCTAACGGTTGTTTTTCAGGATTCCGCAAATTAACGGGAACTGTGACCCTGCCCAACCGCCTGTCGGTAATCCCTTATCGCTGTTTTTACGATTGTAAATTCTATGATATACAACTTCCGGAAAGTCTTGATACCATAGCGGATCAAGCTTTTATGAGCTCTTTCGTCGACCATCCTGTTTTCACTATTCCTGCAAACACAAAACACATCGGTTCAAGGGCTTTTTATTCTGGCGATATTAGAATCTTCATTTTGGAGTGTGAACAGCCTCCTACTTTAGGGGAGAATGCTTTTAACACCAATCGTCAGAATGAGTTTACCGTGCCGTGTGGCACACTTCCTTTATACCTCACCGCACCGGGTTGGTCCTCCGTTGTCACGGGTCAGATGGTCTCTATAGGAGAAGACGACGGTTGTGTCGGAGTGGAGGATTACGATCCGATAGCACTCAAGGTTTATCCGAATCCTGTTGAAAATGTGGTGACTGTTGAATTAAACGGCGGCGCGGGCATTGCCAATATCGCCCTGTACGACCTGCAGGGACGGATAGTGGTGATGAATGATGATTCGCCCTTACAGGCCACCGTCACATCGAACGTGCAAAACCTGCCCGCAGGCGTGTACCTGCTGAGCGTGACGGACAGCGAGGGCAACGAATATCATCGGAAAGTGGTTAAGAATTAAGAATTAAAAATTTAGAATATTAAAAATTTAGAATAAAGAATTATGGAAAAGAAGAAACATACATACGGTTTGGGGATGAGAATGGGTCTTGTTGTGTTGCTGTTCTCGTTTTTCGGGACGGCTGTTGCGCAGAATCCGTATCCTCCATACGATTTCACTGTTGAGAACGCGGACGGGGATCTGCTCTATTACCGTATCACTTCCGCCACCGCCCCTTACACCGTGGCCGTGACCCGCTGCCACGACTCGGTCTATCATAACCTGTTAGACCCCCACTATCCCCATGATATAGGGCAGCCTGGCTACCTTTACGATTTGTATGACTACGATTCGTCCATCACGGTGCCAGCCATGGTTACTTACAACGGCACTGACTATCAAGTCACGTCGGTGGATAACGAAGCATTTTTTATGCAGAAGGATCTGAAGTCAGTGACCCTTCCCTCCTCCGTGAAAACGATTCAGGAGAAAGCGTTCCATCGCTCTGGCATTTACCGCATTGTCATGCCCGGCGTGGAACGGATTGAAGAGAGTGCTTTCTATGCTTCCCCTTTGGCGTATGTCACACTCCCGACTACTTTGGTTTACATTGGAGAGGCTGCATTTGCCGTCACTTCTGTCAGTCAGGTGGATATCCCGAGCGGAGTGGAGGTGCTTCCCTCTTGGGCCTTCTATGAGTGTCCGATGCTCAAAATCACTTTTCATGAGGGATTGCGCGAGATTGGATACTGCGCTTTCTCCGCCGAATATATCGATTCACTCGTTTTTCCCAGCACATTGCAGAAAATTGACTTGTTTTCGTACGATTTGGTCGGGTATGATCCGAACACTGATATTCAATGCCGATATGTTGAGTTCAAGAACGGTTCAGAACCGTTGGAGATAGACGACTACTGTTTTTATTCTTTCCGCAACCTGAAAACGTTGATCTTGTCAGACAACATTGTCTCGATCGGACGGCGATGTTTTGAGCGTTCTGGTATCCGGAATATCGTTGTTCCTCCCATGGTGCGGAACATACATTGGTATTGTTTTGCCGATTGCGACTCTCTTCGGGAGGTGGTTCTGCCTGATAATCTTGCCAATATAGAAACCGCTGCTTTTCTGAATACCCCGTTGCTGAAAGAGGTTACCTTGCCGGCTTCGGTGGTTAGCGTTGGTAATAGAGCCTTCTCCCACGATGCCAATGTCAGCGGTGGACTTGAAGTCCTCAACTGTAACGGTGAGCAGCCCTTTATCGTAACGAGTAACACCTTCAGCAAGCAGGGCACCATCTACGTTCGGGTGCCTTGCGGCTCAACCGCCGCGTACCAGTCCGCCTCAGGCTGGAGCAGCTACGGCAATCTCGTCTATGAGGAGTGTGTCGGCTTGGAGGATCACGAACCTTCGTCCTTTACGGTTTATCCGAACCCCGCCGGGGAGGTGGTGTATGTGGAGCTGGATGGCGCGGATATCGCCAACGTTGCCCTGTACGACCTGCAAGGGCGGGTGGTAGAGACGTTGCGCGCAACGTCTCTACAGGATGGCATCGCCACGGTGAACATGCGGAATGTCCCCGCAGGCGTGTACGTGCTACGCGTGACGGACACGAACGGGAAGGAATACCAGCAGAAGGTGATTAAAAATGCATAATGAAGAATGTATAATGCAGAATATATTTTGAAAAATAATTCCTTAAGCAGTCCCGGAGGGACAAAACGCACGGAGTGCTAATAACCCCACACAAGGCGATAGCCGCAGTGTGGGGCCACCCCAAGACAGAGGCGATAGCCGCAGTGTGGGATAGACAATGAAATGATAAGATGAAACGGCTCCTGGCAATCACGGTGTTCTTGTTGGCGGTTTTCGCCGCCGTGAGGGCGCAGTGCCCGGATTTCACCGATCTGAACGGGCCGGGGGTGACGTGCCAGTACGGGTCATTTTGGAATCCATTTCTTCACACAGGGGTTTCGTGGGAACGGCATGAGTTGATTACCGGACAAGGCACAGACCCCTACACAGGCCACCAGCTCCCCTTGTTGCCGCCGGGCGAGGATACGGTGGTGAGGTTAGGCAATTCCTTCATCGGTGCTGAGGCGGAGGCCATCACCTACCAGTTTACCGTTGACCCCGATTATTCCGTCCTGTTGGTGAAATTCGCCGTGGTACTACAAGATCCGGGACATTTCGCCGGTGCTCAACCCCGTTTCGTGATGCGTGTGCTTGATGCCAACGGACAACCCGTCTCTTCCTGTTCGGAGTATGATGTGCATGCCGGTGCGGATATTCCGGGTTTTCACTCCCTTAGCGGAATGTGCTGGCGGCCCTGGACGGATGTGGGGTTCGACCTCTCCGAATACGCCGGTCAGCAGATACGCTTGCAATTTGTCACTTACGACTGTGCTTTCGAGGGGCATTTCGGCTACGCCTACTTCACAGCCCGTTGCATAAGCCCGAACCTTACGGGCAACTGCCAAGACGGGTACGTCACTTTCACGGCTCCTCCCGGGTTCGAGCATTACGAATGGGCCAACGGTGACACCACCTCCACCTCTACCTATCCGCTCAACAGCACCACCTCGGCCAGCTGCCAGATTACCTCCGCCATCGGATGTGTCTTCACCCTCAACGCGACCTTGCTGCAGGACAATCTCCCGACCGAGGATGCCACCTTCTATGACACGATTTGTGAGGGCGACAGCTATCACGACCATCTGTTCGACCTACCGCCGCAAACTGTCATCGGCACGCAGACGGTGCGCAACACCTTCTTCAACGCTTCTGACTGTTCCGGGAACGATGTTGTCTATACGCTCTATCTGACTGTCGTGCAGAAATATACGGAATATTACGATTATGCCTGCCAAGGGGACGACTACGACCATTACGGTTTCGAATACACCAACCTGCCACCGGGCAACTTTACGGATACAATTTTCACAGTGGGCAATGCCGGGTGCGACACGTTGTTTTCGATTCTGCATCTCACGGTGTCCGTCAATGCGGCCATGTCGTTGGATATCCAGGGGGAAACAACTACCTGTGAGTACAAGCCGGTCACCTTCACGGCGGCTGCAAATGCTGTCTCAGACTTGCAATGGATTGTTCCGGGAGGGACAGGTGTCTTATCGGGACTGAACGGGCCCACCCTCACGCTCTCCTTTCTGGATAATGCGGAGAATCCCTCCGTGATTACGCTGATTGCGGACAATGGTTGCCAAAACAATTCAGCTCAGATAACGGTCTGGCACTATCCGGGATACCATAGTTTCGTGCAGGACACTCTCTGCTCGGGCAGCGCGTATGATGCCAACGGCTTCCATCTGCCGGTCCAGGACAGTTCCGGGGTGTATGTCTTCACGAACAACTACACTACCGTTCACGGGTGCGACAGCGTGGAAGTGCTGCAGCTTGTGGTCCACAATACGCCCCTACTCAGTGCAGAGGCCCAGCCTTCGGAGATATGCGCCGGGGAGAGCACGACCGTTCTGGCGGTGGGGAGCACAGACAATTCAGTGGCCCTGCCGCCCACGCCTCATCCTGTGGTGCCGGGTGACATCCTTTGCACCGACGGCAGTATCGTGAAACCCAGTATGTGGCCCTGCGGCAAGACGGCCTTGGGTGTGGTCTTCTATGTGGATGGCACTCATGAGCACGGCTGGGCGATGCATTTGCAGGAGCAGGGAGTCGGTATGGCGTGGGGTAACTCGGCGAATTTGTCCAATACCAACTATTCCACTTCAAGAACGGCTCTATACGACACGAACGGCTATGCCAATACGTTGGCTATGCGGAACAATTCCATGGCCTATGTTGCGGGCACTGTGGATTTCGACAACGGCTGGTACATTCCCGCCATGGGGCAGCTGAGAGCGATGTTTACGGAAGAACCCGTAGTGAATGCCACGCTGCAGTTGCTTGGTGGAACGGTCATGTTCCCAAACACTTCTTCTGGTGCGTATTTGTGGTCCTCTTCTGAAAAGGATGGTTATTTTGCTTGGTATCTTGATTCGGGAGGCGGGGTTCGCAATCAGCATAAAAACAACCTTTTCTCATTATTCCTCGATGCTATGAGGGTGCGCAGCATTCGAAATTTTTGAGGCTATGTGGAGAAAATGGGTGATCGTATTCGGATTGTTGTGGATGTCCGTAGCTCTGCACGGGCAGCAGGTGGGGGACTTATATACTTTTCCTGACAGCACCCAAGGCGTGGTCTTTTATCTGCTTCCCGACGGCAGCGGCGGCTGGGTGGTGGCCCTTGAAGATTTTCCATACCCTTGCAATTTGGGCCTAAGTGTGACATATTCTGATTTTATTGCCATGAATCCGTTGGCTCTAAATTATCGGGCAGACACGGCCGGTTATAAAAACACGCAATTTTTATACCAGATGAATTTTCAAGGCAATGTTTTTGCGGTTAACATGGTCGGGTTTGAACACGGATGGTATATTCCTGCCGCCGCACAGCTAAGCCGTCTATATTCTCAAATACCCTATATTGAAAGTACTTTGACCACATACGGGAATCCTTTGTTGGAGGGAAGATATTGGAGTAGCACGATGAGTTCCTCAGACCTCGCTTACATTATGTATTTCGGGTCTGAAGATTCACCTTTGTGGGGTTTTTATTCTGGCAGTTTTGGTACCTATTTTGCTTGTGGTGACGTATCACTTGGCGCAATCCGTTTTCGACCCGTCCGCTCGTTCCGCTACCCATCGGTCTATGTTGACACCACTTTGACCTACCAATGGAACACGGGAAGCACTCAGCCCATGATTTCCCCGTCGCCCACGCAGACCACCACCTACACCGTGACTGCCACCAACGAGATGGGATGCAGCGCATCGGCCTCGCAGACCGTCTTCGTGGCGCAGAACGCGCCGCAGGATTTCTACGACGAAGTGTGCCAGGGAGAACCCTACGAGGACAACGGCTTCACGCTCACGGCGGCGGAGACAGACGCGCCGGGACAGCTTATACGCACGCGCACCGTCACCGCCGACGGTTGCAGTTCCACGGTCACCCTCCATCTTACCGTGCGGTCCGCGCCCGTCACCGATCTGGACGTTGACGGCTGCCAGACCTACGTGTGGAACGGGGTGACCTATTACGAAAGCGGCATCTACGAGCAACATTTTCCCAGCGCCAGCGGCTGCGACAGCACCGTCTTTCTCCATCTCACGCTTCATCAGCCCGACACGACCCTTCTGACGGCCTCGGACTGCGATTCCTATTCGCTGAACGGGATAACCTATTCTTACTCAGGAGAATACTTCCAGCATTTCACGAATGTCCTTGGCTGTGATAGCGTGGTAGTTCTCAATTTGACCATTCATCGGCCCCAACAAGTCACCGTTGATACCAGTGCATACGACGGTTTGGTTTGGGATAGCACTCTCTACACGGAATCAGGTACTTACACCTTGACCTATCAAAACCAGTACGGTTGCGACAGCATTGTCACGTTGAATGTCACCATCTTGCATTTGGACACCGTCTTTGTGGATAGTACTGTCTGTGATAACGCTCTGCCGTTTGTATGGAACGGCGTGACATTCAACGGGGTGGGCACACAGGATGTGATCCTCCCGTCTTACTTGGGATACGACAGCGTGGTGGTGATGACCCTGCACGTCAACCCCGCTCAGCAGACGCAGTTTGCGGTCACCACGTGCGATTCCTATATGTGGAATGGGCAGACCTACACGCAGTCGGGGAATTACACGCAGGAGCTTGTCAACCAGCAGGGCTGCGACAGCATAGTGACCGTGCATCTTACGGTTCACTCCTCGCATCAGACCAACCTTGCGCTCACGGTATGCGATTCCTACACGTGGAACGGCCAGACCTACACGCAGTCAGGGAGTTATACGCAGGAGTTCGTCAGCCAGCAAGGGTGCGACTCTACCGTAACCTTGGCCCTGACGGTGAACCCCTCCTGCGAGACCTCCTTCGACACCACGGTGTGCAACGCCTTCCTGTGGAATGAGCAAACCTACACGGAGACAGGAAGTTACGTGCAGCACCTGACGAATGTTTACGGTTGCGACAGTGTGGTGACTGCGAACCTCACGGTCCATTCTTCGGACACGGTGGCATTGGACACGCTCGTCTGTCCGCAAAGTTTGCCGCTGACCGTGCGCGGCTTCACCTTCACGGGGGCGGGCACGCAGACCGTCACGCTGCCCAATGTCCATGGCTGCGACAGCACCTCCACCGTGCACCTGGAGGTTTCGGATACCACCACGGTCGTCACCGCCCAGACCGCTTGCAACAGCTACTACTGGTACGGCACCGTTTACACGGAATCCGGGGTTTACTACCATCCGGCCACCAATCCCGACGGCTGCCCTTACACGAGACGGCTGGATTTGACGGTACACTATTCTGACACCACCCACTTGGACAGCACCGTCTGCCAGAACGATCTGCCGTTGATCTGGAACGGGCGGGTTTTCAACGCGGCCGGCACGCAGTCGCGACCCTTCACGACCCATCACGGCTGCGACAGCATTGTGGTGATGACCGTGCAGGTGATTCCCAGCAGCTTCTCCTCTTTCGACACAACCGTGTGCGGGCAGTTCGAGTGGCGGGGCAGCGTCTATACACAGAGCGGCACCTTCATGAAACCGTTTGTCGGCGCGTCGGGCTGCGACAGCCTCGTCTTCGCGCACGTGACGGTGATGCAGCCCTCCGTGACCCTTTTCGACACCACCGTCTGCGCGGACGAGCTGCCGCTGACATGGCATGGTCATCTTTTTGAAAACCCTGACACCCTGACGTTTACATACACCTCTGTGTGGGATTGCGACAGCACGGTGGAGATCCGGCTGCGCACGGCGACCGCCGACACTGTAGTGCTTTCGGTGTCCGCCTGCGATGTCTTCGAATGGGACGGCGACGAGTATTACGAGAGCGACACGCTGACGCAGTATTATCTCAACTGTTACGGCTGCGACAGCGTGGTGACGGTCTGTCTCACAGTGCATCACAGCCAAACCAGTCAGTTTGCCGACACGGTGTGCGGAACCTATCTTTGGGCTGGCGAGACCTTCACGCAATCCGGGACATACATCCGGACGTTTTCTACTGTTGAAGGCTGCGACAGCGCGGTGACGCTGCAGCTGACCCTGCTCGACACCTACCAGACGACCGAGGAACGGACGATCTGCGAGGATTCCTTGCCGTACGTTTGGAACGGGTTGACGTTTATTGGGGCAGACACAAAGGTCTGCACCCTACAAACGATTGATGGTTGTGACAGCGTAGTGACGATGACGCTCCATGTCTCCAATACCTACCAATTGACCGAAGAACGGACAATCTGCGAGGATTCCCTGCCATACGTGTGGAACGGGCTGACGTTCAATGGGGCAGACACAAAGGACTGCACCCTACAGACGGTTGATGGCTGTGATAGCGTGGTGACGATGACGCTCCACGTTTCCAATATCTACCAATTGGCGGAGGAGCGGACGATCTGCGAGGATTCATTGCCGTACGTCTGGAACGGGATGACGTTTTCGGGGGCAGGTACAAAGGTCTGCACCTTACAGACGGTTGATGGTTGCGACAGCATTGTGACGATGACGCTCCATGTTTCCAATACCTACCAATTGACTGAGGAGAGGACGATCTGCGAGGATTCTTTGCCGTATGTTTGGAACGGGATGACATTCGACGGGGCAGACACAAAGATCTGCACCCTACAGACGGTTGATGACTGCGATTCTGTGGTGACGATGACGCTCCACATCTCCAATACCTACCAGTTGACCCAAGAACGGACGATCTGCGAGGATTCCCTGCCGTACATTTGGAACGGGTTTACCTTCACGGGGGCGGATACCCAAAGCGTTACGCTGCAGACCTTGGATGGATGCGACTCAGTTGTCACGATGGTGCTCCACGTCTTCAATACTTACCAGCAGACCGAGCAACGAACGGTTTGTCAGAACGAGTTGCCCTACATTTGGAACGGTGTGACGTTCAACGGGGCGAGCTCACAAGTTTCCACCTTACAGACGGCCAATGGCTGCGATTCGGTGGTGACGATGACGCTTCTCGTCGCCAATACTTACCAGCAGACCGAGCAACGGAGCATCTGCCAGAATGAGCTGCCGTATCTATGGAACGGGGTGACGTTCAGCAACGCCGGCACACAGCCGGTCACCTTGCAGACGGTAGATGGTTGCGACAGCGTGGTCACGATGACGTTGCAGGTTTTTAACACTTTCCAGCAGACCGAGCAACGGACCATCTGTCAGGACGAACTGCCGTATGTTTGGAACGGCGTGACCTTCAACAACGCCGGCACGCAGTCGGTTACGTTGCAGACGGTCCACGGCTGCGACAGTGTGGTGATGATGACCCTCCATGTCTCTAACACCTATCAGTTGACAGAGCAGCGTACTGTTTGTCAGGACGAACTGCCGTATGTGTGGAACGGCAAGACCTTCAATGCTGCCGGCACCCAAAGCGTCACCCTGCAGACGGTCAATGGCTGCGACAGTATCGTCACGATGACGCTCCACGTCTCCAACGTTTACCAGCAGACCGAGAATCGGACGGTCTGCGCGAACGAGCTGCCGTACGTTTGGAACGGCGTGACATTTACGGGGGCGGACACGCAGTCGGTTGCGTTGCAGACGATGGCCGGTTGTGACAGTGTAGTGACGATGGTGCTGTCCGTGGCCGACACTTCGCACTCCGACTGGCAGGAGCACGCCTGCGACGAATACCAGTGGAACGATTCAACCTATTATGAATCGGGCGATTACACGCAACTGCTGACCAATTTGGCGGGTTGCGATTCTGTGGTGACCCTGCACCTGACCGTTTCGTATTCCGGACAGTATCAGTTTGATGTGGAATCTTGCGGCGACTACCGCTGGCAGGATGAGGTGTACAGCGAGTCGGGCGACTACGAGCGGCTCCTGACCAACGCGGCGGGCTGCGACAGTGTGGTCACGCTGCATCTGACCGTCATCGACACTGCGCTGCAGATCATCACCCTGACGGAGGATTTCTGCGAGGGGATGTCGGCGGAGCTGGTCGCGGTGACGGCTATGACGGACTATCTGTGGAGCACGGGCGAGGAGCTGCCGAACATCACGGTGACGCAGCCGGGTCTCTATTCGGTGACCGCCTCGCAGGGCGGCTGCCGCGCCACGGCGAAATACAGGGTGGAGCCCTGCGACTTCCGGCTGTGGCTGCCCAACGTCATCACCCCGTCCAAGAGCGACGGCTTGAACGACGTGTTCTGTCTCCCGCAACGGGTGCAAAGCATGATCAACGATTTCGAAATCAGCATCTTCAATCGCTGGGGCGAACAGGTATTCTATTCCACGGACAAAGCCTTCCGCTGGGATGGCAGCGTCGATGGCAAGACATCCGTCAGCACGGTATATAACTACGTGATTCGGTGCACGGTTGCCGGCGGGAAGCCGTACCGGTTTACGGGAAGCGTGACGGTGTTGTAGAGACGCAAAATTTTGCGTCTCTACAATAGGATGCAATCGTCTCTACAAAGGGGTGTGTCGCGTCTCTACGCGAACAATTTCTCGATCTGATCCTCGTATTTCTTCGTCAGCACGTTGCGTTTGAGCTTGAGGGTGGGGGTGAGCTCGCCCGACTGGATGGACCATTCGTGGTTCATCAGCAGGAATCGTTTCACCTTCTCGGTGTCGCCGAAGAACTGGTTGTAGTCATCTACAATCTTCTTGTACTTTTTCTGCACTTCGGGGTGTTGGATCATCTCCTCGTTGGTGGTGTAGGGAATCTCCTTGTTGGCGCACCAAGAGCGCAGGTCGGTGAAGTTGGGCACGATGAGGGCGGCGGCGAATTGTTTGTTCTCGCCGACTACCAAGATGTTGTCTATCAGTGACTCTTCGAGGAATTTGTTCTCGATGATGGTGGGCACGACGTACTTTCCGAAGGCGGTCTTGAACATCTCTTTCTTGCGGCCGGTGATTTTGAGCCGTCCTTCCGGAGTAAGTTCGCCAAGGTCGCCCGTGTGCAGCCAGCCATCTTGGTCGATGACTTCGGCCGTCTGCTCGGGCAGGTTGTGGTAGCCTTTCATCACGTGGGGACCCTTGGTGAGGATTTCGCCGTCGTCGGCAATGCGCACGCGGGTACCCGGGAGCACGGGACCGGCGGTTCCGATCTCCACGCCGCCCTGGAAGAAGTTGCTCACGGCAATCACCGGGGAGGTCTCGGTGGTGCCGTAGCCTTCCAGCACGGGGATGCC
Source organism: Bacteroidales bacterium (assembly GCA_017962275.1). Lineage (GTDB taxonomy): Bacteria > Bacteroidota > Bacteroidia > Bacteroidales > WCHB1-69 > F23-D06. Next base: position 2,244 of record JAGCVQ010000055.1, on the reverse strand, counting down.
CATGGCCCAGAACACCTTCGAGATACGGGGCTGGATGGCCGCGCCGCCCGTCACGATGACCTTCAGGTTGCCGCCCAAGGCCTTGTTCCACTGGTTCAGCACTAATTTGCGGGCTAATTTCAGCTTGCGGTCGTAGCGTTTGCCGGGGTTGTCGCCGTATTGCAGCGCGATGTCGTTCGCCCAGAAGAAGATTTTCTGTTTCGTTTTGCTCAGCTTGTGCCCTTTTTGGAGGATTTTGTCATAGACTTTCTCTAAAAGGCGCGGCACCGTGGTGAAGATGTCGGGTTTCAGCTCCACCATGTTCTCCTGGATTTTGGCCAGGCTCTCGGCGTAGTAAATCGGAAGTCCGAGGTATTGCCACGAGTAGTTCATCATGCGCTCATAGACGTGGCAGAGCGGCAGATAGCTGAGGATGCGGTTGTTCTCGGAGGTGGGGATGATGGGCAGCACGGCCTCCACATTGGAGAGGAAGTTGCGATGCGAGAGCATCACGCCTTTCGGGAATCCGGTGGTGCCGGAAGTATAGACCAGCGACACGATGTCGTCGGGGTTGATGCTGTCTTTGATTTCCTTCAGGTATTGCGGGGCGGGGTTCGCGCGTCCGAGCTCGATGACCTCGTTGAGGTGCTTGTAGCCGCGGAGGTTGCGGAAGGTATAGACTTTGTCCTTCAGTTCGGGCTTGTCGTCCAGGATCTGCGTGATCTTGCGCAGCAGGTCCCATCCGGCCACGAAGATGAGCTTCACGTCGGCGTCGTCGAAGATATGTCGGTAGTCGCTCTCGCTGATGGTGGGGTAGATGGCCACGTGGAGGGCGCCGATCTGCATGATGGCCATGTCCAAGAAGTTCCATTCCGGTCGGTTGGGGGTGATGGTGGCCACGCAGTCGCCCTTCTTGATGCCGAGCTGCATCAGACCGTAGGAGAGGTTGTTGACGATCTCCACGTATTTGGCGGTGCTGTATTTCACCCAGATGCCGTTCTCCTTGCAGCAGAGCGCATCTTCTTTGGGGAACTCCTTGAGGTCGCGTTCGAGCATGTCGAACAATCGCGTCACTTGCATAGTCTTGTTGTTAAAAAAAGCCGGCAAAAATACGATTTTTTTGCCAGCCCCACACATTCATGAAAAATGACTATATAGTCGTGAGCCGATGCCTATATAGAGCCGAAGGCACGCCACAATTCCAGTTAGCTGTTAGCAGTGAGTAGTTAGCAGTTGGATGAGAAAGAACGGGATATGCGAGGGGAATTTGGAACGGCAGGGTTGCCCCGTTAGGGGCCAAAGCCCGGTAGGAAACGGATGCGGCGCGGGGGCTACGAAGCCCCTTCAGGGGCTGGACGGGGTGGTTGAGGGATGTCGGGCGGGGTTCCGACACACAGATGTGACTTGCCGTGGCCGGAAAGGACAGGGCGTGTGGCGGAATGGAGTATGTAAAACGCTGGTTCATACCCGATTGTTTGTCGATGCAAAGATACACTTTTTCGGCATACACGAAAAACCGTTGGAGGTTCCGCTCAACGCTGCGCGCCTCGCGGAATGACGTACCGCATACGGGGCAAAGGAGGGAAAAGATGGGCGGCGGAGATGATGTCTCTGGCAACGGAGCGCTTTCCCCCGCCGCCCATCTTTTCCCTTTCCCTCATCCGGCGGCGCACGTCATTCCGCCGCCGACGTTAGGCGGCGGCGGAACCCCCACCTTGCAAGAAAGCATTGTTAGGCGGCGCCACTTCCCCGCCAAGGAACGCGAACGAGAGCCCCTCGTGCCGGAGGCACGTCATCCCAATAACCCCACACGAAACGGAGTGCCGTGTGGGGTGGCGGACGGAGCGTGAGGCTGCGTGTCGGAGGCACGCAACTATTCTAGTTAGCAGTTAGTAGTTAGCAGTTAGTCGGGACCGGATCCCCGTGCATGCTACGATTCGTCCCTTCTCTGCGAAACCCCGTGCCAAAAATTAACAATTCACAAAATCAATTGTAAAATCAAAACACACATTCTTTTGATTGACAGCCCGATAAGAAATTTCGAAAAACTCTTGACAAACACTGTTTTGTGTTGTATCTTTGCAGGTGTGAATTCATCAACCTCAAAACGAAATTGGATCAATGATGGAACAGAATAATACTATCGTACAAAAAGGGCCAATCACCACAACCGGAGGCGAGATCATCCTCTATCAGCCCGACAGCAGCATCCGTTTGGAGGTGCGTATGCAAGAGGAGACGGTGTGGCTGACGCAAGCGCAGATG
>JAGCVQ010000054.1 GCA_017962275.1 Bacteroidales bacterium | reverse complement strand
AATTACGGAATAACAAGCCGCTCCGCAGATAATGCATGGAGATACCAAGGATTCTCAATGCCATTGAAGTTTGAATTTCATTACCCAATTACAGATAAAATATGGCTAACAGCAAACCTTGGGACGCAAATAAGGATGCCTATAGGTACGGTTTGGGATGGATATAATCCAAATACAGGAAGGTATCCTCTTGTTAATTCTATGGTTTTGGATTTTGACAGCAATACTGTTTACGACAGGAATGTGTTTTATGCTGATATTATGGCGGATTTCGGAATATATTATCGATTGCCGAATCAGGATTATTTGCGCTTTATGGTTGGTTTGAATGTGGCCACGACCGATTTTGCCCGGTCAAAACATACCATTGATGACCTTTATTATAAAACTGACGGCGAAAAAACCGGGGAACAAGCAGTCTCTATTACGGAGCGCAACCATTACCTCTACTTCCAGATTGCCTACCTGCATGGTTTCAGCAAGCAGCGAGCCATCAAGCAGGCGCAGCCGCACTGGAATGACGACAAATCATTCTATCGTCACGAGATCCGGTTGGGGGTGAGCGATCCCTTGGGCTTTACCTATCTGAGGGAATTGTCTGCTTCTCCTATTTTGGGAGAGCCGATAGAGGGTGTTTCACCCACAAAGCAAATATTCACTCCCGTATTCTCCTTGGACTATCATTACCGCGCCACAAAATGGTTTTGGTTAGGCCTTACTGCTGGCTATAATTATTATCAAGAGAAAGGCGATGTTCAGGATTTTGTAGAGAATCCTACGTGGCAGTATAAAGAGCATCATTTCCTGATAATGCCCTCTCTGCGGTTCTCCTACCTCAACCGTCCGCATCTGACCCTTTACTCTGGGCTTGCCGTGGGTTTGTATATCAAACATGGTCGAGAATACTTCGATGATGATTTTCTTATCCATCCGATAACTACTGACCATAACAGGGTGTTTTCCGCCTTTCAGCTGACCGCCTTCGGATTGAAGGCCGGCGCGAATCATTGGTTCGGCAGCTTTGAGGCGGGCTTCGGCATCAAGGGAATTGTCAATCTGGGCGTCGGGTACGAGTTCTGATGGTTTCCGCAGATTTTATCTCCACGTATCGCGCGGATCTGCACGGATAAGCATAAAAATCTGCGAAATTTCGTCGTAAAAATTAACTATTCAAAGCCGAATAGTTAATTTTTGTTTTTAACACATTGATTTTCAAGAACAAAAAAATTTCGCAAAAAGCTTGACAAAAGCCTGTTTTTGGTGTATATTTGCGGAGAGAACAACGATATATCAGAAAGAAAAAACCGTTGTTGTATTATAATACAATTTTTATATTTTTGCACTGGATGAAAAAGATTGTTGCTTATAAGAACTACTATCGTGACTTCATGTTGAAACTCACTGAAATTGAACGAACTAAGATAAAGCGGGCTTTGTTGCTCTTTGAAACGGAAGATAAGCTCCCGAGGCATTATATAGGTTATATTCGGGATGGATTATACGAATTTCGTGTCACATGTGGAAACAAAGAGTTTCGCTTGTTCTTTATTTACGATGGATATAAGATGGTGATATTGTTCAATTGTTTTACTAAAAAAACAAAGAAAACACCTAAAAAGGAAATAGACAAAGGATTAAAAATAATGGAGGAGTATAAAAATGCAAAAGAAAGAGGTATTATATGATGTTAGTGCTGAACTTGAACGGGATTTTGGTCCAAAAGGTTCAGAGAGCCGCAGAATTGCGGAAGATAAGGCGTGGGAAGAATACAATGCACAAATTCTTCTTGACGCAAGAAAAAACGCTGGTTTGACTCAACAAGAGCTCGCGGACAGAATTGGTGCGGACAAAAGTTATGTATCACGAGTGGAACGAGGGCTTATCATTCCTTCCGTATCAACACTCTATCGCATTGCCGCCGCCATGGGGTTGACAGTAGAATTGACACCGTCTCTATAGGTTTATTCTATAAATTGTACTTAACATTATGAACTTCAAAGAGATACGTCAACAATTGCATCGCATGGCGGAGGCATCGAATGAGGAGGTGCGCACTTCCGCCTTTATCCGCCAACAGTTAGAACAGTTCCAGCCAACGAAAATCATCTCGTTTCCGAAAGGACACCACCTGCTTGCGGAGTACGACTTCGGGGGCAGCGGGAAGACTGTGCTGCTCCGTGCCGACATGGATGCCGTGCGGGTGAATGAGACGTTGAAGTTGCCGTATACATCTGAGAATGAAGGTGTTTCGCATAAGTGCGGGCACGACGGGCACAGCACCATCATGCTGCGTGTGGCGGAAATGCTGCATCAACAGCCGCTGCCGAAGGGTAGGGTGTTACTGCTCTTCCAAGGGGCCGAGGAAACCGGCGAGGGGGCTCGTCAGATCCTCGAAAGCGGAATCTTGGATGCCTATTCGATAGACTGCGCCTACGCCTTGCACAATATCCCGGCTGAACCTGCTGGCACAATTATCTGCCGGCCAGGGAGTTTCACCTGCTCCGTCATCAGCTGCGACATCGTGTTGACGGGCAAAACCGCGCACGCCGCTGAACCTTGGAATGCCGTGTCGCCGTTCCCCGCCGCGCAACGGCTTACCGATTTCGTGCTGTCGCTGAACCAGCGCGACGTGCATCGGGACGACTTCTGTGTGGCGACGCTCATCGAGTTCCGTGTGGGCAGTCAGGCCTACGGGGTGGCCGCCGGGGACGGGGTGCTACGATTTACCATCCGTACCCGCGAAGACGCTTACCTTCAGCAGATTATATCCGAAATCGAAAGCCGAGCAAAAGCCGCAGCAGCAGCGGAAAACCTTCAATGCGAAATCCGCTGGATAGAGTATTTTGCTGCCTCCAATAATGCGGAGAATGCGGTCAAAGCCATCAAGGAATGTGCTGATCAACTGCATCTTACCTATCAGGAGAAGCCGATTCCCTTTTTCTGGGGCGAGGACTTCGGACTCTTCACCCAACACTATCTGGGCGCGCTGTTCGGCTTGGGTTCCGGCACCGCCCAACCACCTTTGCACCACCCCGACTTTGACTTCCCGGACGAGATTGTGGAGGCCGGCGCAAGGATGTTCTATGCGCTGGCGGGGAGGGGTGTAAATGCACACAAGCATCACGGTGGCACGGTGAGCGGGAAATATTTGTATCTTTGCCGCGCTAATCCCTCGTGGTTACAAGGGCGGGGGTGATGTAAGTACTATCAAGAAAATGATGCGAAATAGTGGTTGGAATTACTGTGGGGAGGAGGATGTTCGCAGTGCTTTATGAATAGAAAAAACAAAATGATATGAAATATACGCTGTTGTTTTTATCAGGTGGATCAGGAAGTAGGATGCAAAATTCCGTGCCAAAACAATATATGCTTTTGGCAGGTAAGCCTGTTATTATGCACATACTGGAAAGGGTGGATCAAATTGAGGAAATAGAGGATGTTGTTGTTGTGTGTGCGAAGGAATATGAGGCAGCTATAAGCCTCATGATTAATCAGTATGGTATTCGAAAACCGGTGCATTTTGCTCCGGCCGGCATTACACGCCAAGGATCTGTTCGAAACGGATTGACTTTGGTTAATAATGAAAATGTCATTGTTCACGAGGCTGCACGTCCATTTGTCAAGGTTGAAGATTTTAAGAGGCTGATAGCTGCGAAAGAACGCAATGCTACCTTTGGGTTGAGCATACCGTTTTCGGTACTCAAGGGACATGGTTGTGTAGAAGGTCTGCTTGAAAGATCGGAACTTTTCAATGTTCAATTACCTCAAAAATTCGAGACTCGTTTGTTAAAGGACGTCCATGAACGTGCAGTTGCAGAAAACCGTGAGTTTACCGAAGATGCCAGTATGATTTATTATTACCATCCCGATGTTCCGATAAAAGTATGCGAGGGTATGGACTATGATATCAAACTCACCACACGTATAGATATGCTTGCAGGTGAACAGATATACGAAGATGTTTTTAGCAGAAGGAAATAAGTATGAGTACCTGTATTATAACTGGAATTGGATCAGGCATCGGCAGGGCAACAGCTATTATGCTTGCTAACCGCGGCTTTTACAGTCATTATGCGCTGATAGGACGTAATGAAGATGAAATGCGTCAAACTCAGGCTGAAATGCAAAAGAGACTACCGGAAGGCAGTACTCGTCTATACCTCATTGACCTGGCTTTTCCGGAACGGATACCAGAGTTGGTGGCTAAAATCGATGCCGAATTAGGAGATATTGGGGCCTTGTTGAACATTGCTGGCTATACGGACCCGCAATCTCTTCTGACAACGACATTAGAGAGTTTTGAGTTGACATATAAGGTGAATGTTTATGCTCCATTCATGTTTATGCGTGAATGTGTCAAGTATATGCGTCAAAAAGGTGGAAAAATATTGAATGTGGCCTCCACGGCCGGGATGACCCCTCGGCCCGGTTGGTTGAGTTATGCATCCTCAAAGTCTGCAGTTATCTCCATGTCTGAAACATTAACCGCAGAACTGTCGGAGTATGGCATAATGGTTTACTGTGTGTCACCTGGACGTTGTGCTACAAAGTTGCGTAGGCGTTTAGCTCCCGATGAGGATCCTTCCACAATAATGCAACCCGAAGAGGTGGCCCAAGTCATTTGTAATCTTGTCAATCCAAATGAACATTGTCTGGATGGACAGAATATTGTTATTCGTAAGAGTATAAAAAAATAGAATATGTCGCTGTTTGAAAAGCTAAAAAAAATGAATGTGGAATCCCCATTGATTTATGAATTCCGCATACTTTTTCATTACCCTGACGTTATTCGGACTCACGTGCCTTTTTTATACCATTGGTGGATAAAGAGGGCGAGGAAGAAGACTTTGCGTGGAACGAGAAAACTTCAGGGAAAGAAAAAGTTAAACGTAGCTTTTATTCTGGCAGTGCCGGGAATGTGGAAATTGGACTATTTGTTCAAGGCCATGCAGCAGAGTGAGCATTATCATCCGTATATAGTGATCATTCCTTACACTGTATTTAAGAGCTATTCGGAGGATGAGAACGAAAAGACAATCAAAAGGACTGCTATGTTTGCTGAAGAGCGCGGTTTTGAGTACATTATTCCACGCGACGAAAAAACGGGGAAATGGTATGACATAAAGAAAACGCTTAATCCGGATATTGTCTTCTTTACGTGTCCATACAAGGACATGGAGCGCAAGTACCATGCATATCATTTTGTGGATCGTCTGACCTGTTATGTGTCATACGGTTTCACTTCCATGAAACTTTTCAAAAACAACTTTGACAAACTCGCCATCAATATGGCGGGCTGCTATTTCTTAGAGACACCAATTCACAAGCATTTTGCGGAGCTTTATAGTCATGCAAAGGGTCGTAATTGTTATGTGACAGGTTATCCTGGTTGCGAAGTCTATTTGCGTGATGATTATCAGCCCAAGGAGGTTTGGCGGAAGCAAGAGGTGACTAAAAAACGTATTATTTGGGCTCCTCACCACACCATTGATGGCACTTTCAGTGTGTCAACATTTTTAGATGTGTGCGATATTATGCTTGAGATGGCCAAAAAATACGCTGATCGTGTGCAGTTTGCCTTTAAGCCTCATCAGCTGTTGAAGTTCAAGCTGATCGAAATGTGGGGAGAAGAGCGTGCAAACGCTTACTATAAACAGTGGGAGACGTTGCCCAACTGCCAGCTGGAAGAGGGCGACTATATCGACCTCTTTATAGGATCGGATGCTATGATGCACGACAGTTGCAGCTTTACTACGGAGTACCTCTATCAACGCAAGCCGGTAATGTATTTGCTGAAAAACAACCCTCAGGATGTGTTTAATGATTTCGGCATCATGTCGTTCGAACAGCATTACCACGGGAAAACCCAAGAGGATATAGAGCACTTTATTGAAGATGTGGTTTTGAGCGGCAATGATCCGAAGAAAGAAAGTCGCGAACAGTTCTTCAAGGAATACCTTGGCCCATATAAAGGGGCGCTTCCGTCAGAAAACATCATGAAAATCATTGATAGCCTTATTAGTGGTGAGGATCCTAATAAAGATTAAGGAATATGTACGACTTTTTAATCGTTGGGTCTGGTCTTTTTGGCGCCACGTTTGCCCATCTTGCCTCTAAACGAGGGAAAAAATGTCTTGTGATCGACAAACGCCCTCACTTGGGCGGCAATGTCTATTGCGAAAAAGTGGAAGGGATCAATGTTCACAAGTACGGTGCCCATATTTTCCATACAAATAATAAGGTGGTCTGGGACTTTGTAAACAGCCTTGTGCCGTTCAACCGTTACACCAATAGCCCTGTGGCCAACTATCATGGCAAACTCTACAATCTTCCGTTCAACATGAATACCTTCTATCAGATGTGGGGCGTGATCACTCCAGAGGAAGCCCGGGCAAAGATTGAAGAGCAGAAAGCAGATGCTGTAGCAAAGATGAAAGCGGACGGGGTATCAGAGCCACGTAACCTTGAGGAACAGGGACTTTGTCTGGTAGGGAAAGACATCTTTGAGAAGCTTATCAAAGAATACACCGAAAAACAGTGGGGCCGTCCGTGCAGTGATTTGCCCGCATTCATTATCAAACGGCTGCCCGTGCGTTTTGTTTTTGACAACAACTATTTCAACGATGCCTATCAAGGTATCCCTATGGGAAGTTATAATAAACTAACAGAGGCGTTGTTGAATGGTGTGGATTGCAAAACGAATACAGACTTTTTCAATTCTGAATATAAGGATTGGCGTAAATATGCCGCCCAGTTGGTTTATACCGGACCCATTGACGAGTACTTCGGTTATCAATATGGCAAACTTGACTGGCGTACGGTCAGTTTCAAGACCCGAGTGGTGGATACTCCAAACTATCAAGGCAACGCGGTGGTGAATTACACCTCCCATGAGGTGCCCTATACAAGAATCATTGAACACAAGCATTTCGAAATGTTTGGTCAGACTCTCTATGATTGCCCCAAGACGGTTTTATCTGAAGAATACTCTACGGAATACAAAGATGGAATGGAGCCGTATTATCCGGTCAATGACGAGAAAAACAATCAACTGGCGGAGCAGTATCGTCTGCTGGCTGCACAAGAAAGAGACGTTCTTTTCGGCGGCCGCTTGGCTGAGTACAAGTATTATGATATGGCCCCGATTGTGGAAAAAGTATTAAACATGTTTCAATAGTGCTTTAGAGGATATATGGAAAAAATTGTTGTTGATTATGTTTATAAGAATTTTTACACTTCGCGTTCGAAAGCTCGTGAAGATGTGAATCAAATAGCTAAGTGCAATGGATTTACACCCTTTTTAATCAATACACGTACTACTACAGAGTATACCGAAAGCCACACCTCTCGCATTAGGGGTTTTCTATATGACCTTCGGAAAATATTCATTCTTCTGCGTTCGGTTTTGTCTATAAAAAGTGGATCTTTAGTGCTCCTTCAATACCCATTTTCTCCCTTTGGAGAGTTTTTCACATTGTTCTTTTGTCGTTGCCTAAAGATGAAGAAGTGCCATTTGGTTATTTTAATACACGACATCATCAATTTCCGCATGAAAGAACAATTTGACAAAACTGAAACGAACATTTTTAACACTGCCTCAGAGTTAATTGTGCATACCCCTCAGATGCGGAAGTTGCTCAAGGAAAACGGAATTATACGACCAAGCAAACTGCTATGGTTGTTTGACTATTTGACTGATGAAGTGCCAAGCGAAGATCCCCATCACTTTGATGCCAAAAGTATTGCCTTTGCAGGAGCTGCGGGCAAAAGTAGCCATTTTTTGAATAAGATTAAAGTAGCGAATTATACAGGTGTTCAGTTGCATTTGTATGGTAGACAACCTGATGACACTGCCGAGTACCCGGAATGGATGAAATATATAGGTCGTTTTAGCCCTGAAAATATTACCATGCTTGCGGAAGGATGGGGACTTACTTGGGATGGTGATGGCGTAGATACGCTTTGTGGTCCATTAGGTGATTATTTGAAATATAATTCCTCTCATAAGACCTCGTTGTATATTGCTGCCGGAATCCCCGTTGTTGTGAGCAAAGAGTCGGCTTTGGCGGATTATGTGGAAAAAAACAAATTGGGTATAACCATTTCATCTTTGCTGGACCTTGACCGAAGAATTACTGAATTTGACCAAGAGGAACTTCAAGATATCCGGAAGCATGTTGCGGAAATGTCGAAGGTCTTAAGGACAGGGGGCATGCTTGGGGCCGTGTTGCAATCGATTCTGGAAGAAATCGATGCTTAAGGCTATGTTTATCCAGCTATACTTTCAAACAAATCTCGCCACTGTTTGCCAATAAGGTCCATCGAAAATCGAGCGGAACTTCTTATGGCATTTTTGCCTATTTGGATTCGTTCTTCATCGTTTAACATGATGTGGGCTAAGCGCTTATAATAACCTTGGATGTCGTTTTCTGAAATAATGCATCCGTCGTGGCCATCCCGGATCATGTCACGAACCGCATCGTATGAGTCGAATGCCATGCAACAGCAGCCCATGGGCATCGCCTCCATGAAAACCATGGGCCAGCCTTCATAACTGGATGTGGACATCAAAACAGCGGCCCGTTTGTAATAAGGCCGTGGGTCCTGATGACCTTCAAATGAAATCCTGTTTAGTTGATATTTTTTCGCGAGCCAACGATAAAAGCCTTCGTCGTAACCTTCTCCAACGATCGTCAATTGCCAATCATTCAACGAGGGATGGCGTTCGACCAATTTCCATATTTTCAAAGCATAAGAAACACGTTTTTGGGCTTCTTGGGGTCTGCCGACGATGATTACCTCTTTCCTCTTATTGCTTACCTCATCTTCAGGCAATATATCGCAAAATGAGAGCGGATTTGGAATGATTGCAAATTTATTCCTGTCTTTTTGGTGAATGATCTGAAGATAACGATCAACATACGGCTCTGAGAAGAGAACTATTTTGTCTGTGCACTGGTAAGGTACGAGGTATTTTTGCTTTAGAAAAGACAGTACAATCTTGCTGCTCAATGGTTGAAAAAGGGTAATGAGATGTTTTTTCACCTTATCAAAAACCTTCCTTTTGGCAGATAGTCGATAACAAATCTCCTCCCAAGATCCATGTGAAATGCCTTCATAACCAGGCATATAATGAAGACATTGGATGACCTTTACACCATTTGCATGACAAATCGCACATATTTTTGAAATGTGCTCAATATATTCGGGATAAGCAAAGAGATTGATTTGGACAATATCGACACTGTTCTTTTTGAGAAATGATGAAAAAAGTGAAAAACAGGGCGGGTCAAGAAGAATTCCTTTTGAAAAACAATCCGCTCGTTTCAGATGGTTATCTATCAGAAAACCATTGAAGCAAACATCTCCGCATTGCTGAACATAGAACTGGGAGAGTTGCGTCACAACCCGATAAACGCCCGAAAGCTGATTGACCTCTGCAGAGGCACAAACCATATTGGTGATCTGCAAGATATTCATAAACAAAAGTTTTATACGAAGATCACTCCCCGAATAATACCTCTCTGAACTTCTCCACCACGGCCTCTTCAGAATACTTTTCCAGAAACATTTGGCGAGAGTAAGCATTGAAGCGGGGCCGAGGAGTGGTTTCAAAGTCTTTGATGCGGGCGATGAACGCTTCAGCAGTGTTGCATTTGCCGCCCACGCGGTCGTAATCCACCTCATAGCCTTCAAACGCCTCGTCGGTGGCGATGATGTTCTTGCCGTACATCAAGCTCTCGCAGGTCTTCACTTTCATGCCGCTGCCTTTGAAGATGGGCAACACCATAATGTCGGCCTTTTCGAAATAGGGAAGCAATTCGGGGGCGTCGCTGATCACCTCAATGTCCTTCAACAGAGGCTCTTCCGCTTTCAACCGCGCCATGCCTTTACCCACCACTTTCATGCGGATGTTCACATGCGGCAGCACGTTTTGCACAAACCAGACAATCCCTTCGTTGTTGGGCGGGAAGTAGGCGCCCAGGAATAGACACAATGGTTGAGCACCCGTCGTTTCTTCGGAATACTGTTCTCGTTGATACTTGTCTTTAAATGCCACTGGAATCAATACGTCCGCCCGTTTCCCATATCGGGCGAACAGTTCGTCATCGTCGCGAGGATTCAACGCAATCGTTTTGTCCGAATATTGGCAGGCATAGCGGTCGTTGTGGTCAATGCATTTCAACAGGATACTTTTGCCGGGCTTGTTCCCTAACTTGGCTTCAAAATAGGGAACCTCCACATTATGGAAGAAGGAGATAATCCGACCTTTGTAGCCGGTCTCCTTCAACCTTTTCGCTACAATACCGAATACGCTGCGGTCAATGAAAACCACATCGTAGGATTGTGCCAAGTGTACAATCTCGTTCACTCGTTTTGGAGTAAGTCCGAAGTAGTAGTTGAAGGGGAAAAACAAAGCCCCTTTCGCATAATCCACCACGGATTTCTTCAGGTTTTCGTCGTGAATGTAATATGTAGTAATATTATCTTCACCAACGAGTTGCGACAACACATTGTAGTTTTTCTGACTACCCTGTTCGCCGCCCTCCAAAATATTCTTGGATTTCTTATACCGGATAAAGAGAATCTTCATTACTTTTCTGTTCCTTTTTTCTCTTTTCTGTAATACAGCACTAAACTTCCTGCCACCGCCAATATAAACAGAATGGACACAATCACAGAAACCTTATCCAATTTGTGTAGCAACGGCGCTTCGTCCTTGAACTCGATTTTGTGTTCGCCTGCAGGGATAACCATTGCTCTCAAAATGTAGTTGACACGGAAGTGCTCGGCGGGCTTGCCGTCGATGTAGGCACGCCAGTCGGGAGCGTAATAGACTTCCGAGAATACGGCCAACTGGTCTTTGGAGGCTTTGGTCTTATAAACCACATAGTTGGGGTTATAAGGTTTCTGATGCTCCATGATAATGACGGAGTTGCTGTCGCGCTCCAGATTCTTGCCTTGTACCATTTCGGCAAAGCGCTTGTCAATGATCGCCGTGTCAGCCGGGTTGAAGTTATTCAGGGCCAGGATTTCCGCATTGGCGTCATCCACTAACTGATACGCATCCACGAACCAAGCGTTGCCCAAAGCATCGGGGTTGCGTTGCACCATCGGTTGTCCGTTTTGGCCGGACATCACCACGTAGCGGGCATTCAGCATGTTGAGCACGTCGGGGTTGATGTGACGGGAGAGGTAGAAGTCGATCAAATCTTGGTAACGACGCAGTTTTGCCGCGTTATAGCCGCCAATCTGATGATGGAAAGCCGACGGGTAAGAATCGTTGAACGTGTTCACGGAAAGGTCAAACACGCGGTAGTCCTCATCCTTGAACTGTGCAGCGTATTGGTCCAGTATCTGGTCGGTCTGGGATGGTTTGATTTTGGCTTTTTTCTCAGAGACGAAATTGGTGTCGTTGAGGTAGCGACGATCCACTCCCCATAAATCCACCAACACCAAGCAGGCCAAAACGCCGATGATGATGCCCGACTGTTTGATCTTCTGGTTGATATACAACCACACGAAGACAGCGGAAATCAAAACCAAAATGAGCGAACGCCAAGAGTCGGACATGAACAACGCTTTACGGTCTTTCACCAATACGTCTTGAATCATATCCCATTGAGGTCCGTACTGTGCGGCCATCTGTGCATCGCCCGCACCGGAGAAGGAGAAGCTTCCGGAGAGGGCCATCATTAACAGGATAAGACCTGCCGTGACGCCCGTGGAGATATAAAGTCCAAGGTTCAGTCTCTTTCTGTCCACAGGATTCTCTTTGTCAAAGATGGCCTTCAACGCCAGCACCGCCATCAGCACCATGGTGACATTGGCCATCACCAAACTCATGGAGGGAGTTCGGAACTTGTTGTAGAGCGGCAGATGGTAGAACAGAAAACTGTTGAAGCCCATCAGGTTTTTGCCCCACGACATGAGAATGGCGAGGATAGTGGCCAGGAGAATCCACCAGCGTTCGGGACCTTTCACCACGAAAAGACCCAACACGAACAGGAAAATGACGATAGCGCCGAAATAGACGGGGCCGGAGGTGAAGGGTTGGTCGCCCCAGTAGAGCGGTGCCTGTTTTTGACGGAAGTTCTTGTAGAATTCAGAATCTGTGCCGACGGTTTCGCCTGATCCTCCGCCGTAGGAACCGGGCACCAACAACGTATAGGTTTCGCCCTTGCCATAACTCCATGCGTAGGCATAATCGATGTCCAAACCATTGGATGCAGCGATGGATTTGGCTTCGCCGTCTTTGTACAGATCTTCAGGGGTTACGGTGATTTCGGAACCGCCACGCATAGTGTATTTCACATATTCCTGGTTGACAAACAGAAGCCGGGCGTTTGCACCCACGGCAAACCCGGCACCGACAACCATCACACACACGCCCAACAGCAAAGACTTGAACTCTTTGTCTTTGATGGCGTAAATCAGATAAACCAACCCTAAAATCAATCCTATCAGCATAGTGTAGTAGGTGATTTGGATGTGGTTGAAGGCGATTTGGCACCCTAAAGCGACGGAGAACAGGAGTCCTCCCCAAATGTATTTCTTCTGTTTTAAGATCAACAGCATGCTGCCGACGATAGGCGCAATCATGGCGATGCAGTATGCCTTGGTCATGTGTCCCGCTTCAATAATGATGATATTGTAACTCCCGAGTCCGAAAGCGAGAGCACCCAAAAGACTCAGCCAAGGAGACATCCCGATGGCGATCAACGCCACGTAAAACCCTAACAGATAGAGAAAAATAACGCCCACGTCACCACTGAGGTTCAGGATGTTGAGATTCAACACTTGATTGGTTTTGGCGAATACGGACTTATACGGAGGGTTAGTCACTTGATAGGAAGGCATTCCGCTGAACATCGAGCTGGTCCAGGTGGTGTATTCGCCTGTTTTATCATGAAAATCGTGTTGCTCCTTGGCCATGGCTTTCCATTTCAGCGTATCGCCCTGCAGGATGACTTTGCCCTCGAATGCAGGCGCCATATAGACGGCGGCCACGAGGAAGAAAAAGAAGATGATGCCACAATGGGTCAGCGTTTTCTTAAGAATGGGTTTCATATTACTATTGTTTAATTATTTCAAAATTAGAAGCGGCAAAAGTACGAAAAATTCACTATCTTTGCCGCTCAAAATCATATCCTATGAAGATCATCATTCTCGGAACAGCATACCCCTATCGCGGCGGACTGTCGGCATTCAATGAACGTTTGGCCTACGAATATCAAAATCAAGGCCACGAGGTGGAAATTTACACCTTCACCCACCAGTACCCGAACTTCCTCTTTCCCGGAAAGACCCAATATAGTACCGAACCGGCGCCGCAAAACTTGAAAATCGTACGTAAAGTGCATTCCTACAACCCGTTCAACTGGTTTAAGGTGGGGCGCGAGATTGCCCGCAAGAAACCCGACTTGATGATTACCAAGTTCTGGCTGCCTTTCATGTCGCCCTGCTTCGGCACGATTGCGCGGATTGTGAGAAGGAACAAACATACGAAACTGATTTCCATCCTCGACAATGTCATCCCGCACGAGCATCGTCCCGGCGACAAGCAGTTCGTGCGCTATTTCATCCGTCCCACCGACGGTTTCGTAGCCATGTCGAAGTCGGTGCTGGCCGATTTGCGACTGTTCACGAAGGACAAGCCCGCCGTCTTCAGCCCGCATCCGCTGTACGACCACTACGGCGAACGTCTGCCCCGCGAAACCGCTTTGCAACTGCTGAACCTCCCTGCTGAACAACGCTATGTGCTCTTCTTCGGATTCATCCGTACCTACAAAGGTCTTGACCTGTTGTTGGAGGCTTTCGCCAATGACCGTCTGCGGCAACAGAACGTGAAGCTCATCGTGGCGGGCGAGTTTTATGGCGACCCCGAACCTTACCTTAAACAAATCAAGGACTTGGGAATTGACGATAGCGTAGTGCTCTGCACCGATTTCATCCCCGACAGCGAGGTGAACCGCTACTTCAGCGCGGCTGACATCGTGGCGCAACCCTACAAAACCGCCACGCAAAGCGGCGTGACGCAAATCGCCTTCCACTTCGAGAAACCGATGCTGGTCACGAACGTAGGCGGTCTTGCCGAAATCGTGCCCGACGGCAAAATCGGTTATGTGGTGGAACCCGATTCGAAGCAAATTGCCGATGCCCTGTTCCGTTTCTTCGAAGAAAACAAACAGGGGGAGTTCGAGCAGAATGTGGTGGAAGAGAAGAAAAAATACGCGTGGTCGGCTTTCACGGCGGCCATCGACAGCATTGTCGATGTGTTAAAATAAATGCTATCTTTGCATAAAGATTTTTATGCCGAGGAATCCACGTATAAATCTGATATACAAGCAAATAGAAACGATAATAAGTCAATTTACGATATGATTATTCGCAGTAAAGTCCCCTTGAGATTAGGTCTCGCCGGCGGCGGTACCGATGTCTCGCCGTTCTCCGACATCTACGGTGGCGCCATCCTCAACGCCACGGTCAATATGTACGCCTACACGACCTTGGAACCGTTGGACAACGGTCAGATTGTGTTCGAGAATCCGGCCAAGGAAGAGTTAGGGGAAACCCTCGCCGCGACGGATGTGTTGACCCCTGAGGGCTACTTCATCCTTCACAAGGGCGTGTATAACCGCATTGTCAAACAGTTTGCACACAAGCCGTTGTCCTTCAAGATGAGCACATTCGTGGATGCGCCTCCGGGTTCCGGATTAGGCACCTCCTCCACGTTGGTGGTCTCCATTCTCGGCGCGTTTGTGGAATGGCTGAAGTTGCCGTTGGGTGAGTACGATATAGCGAAACTCGCTTATGAAATCGAGCGCATCGACCTGCAGATGGCGGGCGGCAAGCAAGACCAATATGCGGCCACTTTCGGTGGTTTCAACTATATGGAGTTCATCGGCGACAACGTGATTGTCAACCCGTTACGCATCCGTCAACGTTATCTGGACGAGCTGGCGCACAACCTCGTGCTTTACCATACAGCCACCAGCCACGTTTCCGCGAAAATCATCGAGGAACAGCAGAAAAACGTCACCGCGAAGAAGCAGAAGTCCATCGATGCGATGCTGGCTCTGAAGGAGCAGGCTTTCCACATGAAGGAGGTACTGCTGAAGGGTGATCTGGATGCCATCGGCAAGATTCTGGACGAAGGTTGGCAGCACAAGAAGCAGATGGCCGACAGCGTTTCCAACGATTTTATCGATGAGGTTTATTCAGCCGCGATACAGGCCGGCGCCACTGGCGGCAAGATCTCTGGCGCTGGCGGCGGCGGCTTCATGTTCTTCTACTGCCCCTCCAACGCCCGCTACAAAGTCATCGACCGTCTGGCTGAATTCGGCGGCCAGTCCAAACGCTACGAATTTGTCTCCGAAGGTTTGAAGACGTGGACGATGTGATTCCCAATGGTAGAGACGCAAAATTTTGCGTCTCTACGTCGGATAGAAGAAAAAGATTAATAATGACGAAAAATAATCCCAAACAAGCAATCATCCTCGCCGGCGGTTTCGGCACACGTCTGCAAGGCGTGGTGAAGGACGTTCCCAAGCCCATGGCCCCCGTGAACGGTCTTCCGTTCTTGACCTATATTCTGGATTATCTGATTGAATACCAATACAATAAAGTGATTCTGTCGGTGGGATATCTGCACGAGAAAATCGAAGCCTATTTCGGCAACCAATACAAAAGTCTGGAGATTGACTACGCGGTGGAAACCGAACCGCTGGGTACCGGCGGCGGCATCCTGTTTGCCATGTCCAAATGTGTGACGGACAATGTGTTGGTTATCAACGGCGACACGATGTTCAAAGTGGATCTCGCTGAATTTGAGCAATTTCATGCGGAAAAGAACGCTCTGCTCAGCATCGTCCTGCGCGAGGTCGAGGATGTTTCCCGCTACGGCAGCGTGACCATCGGCAACGACAACCTGATAGTCCTCTTCGCCGAGAAGCAGGTCACTTTCGGGCGCGGCTATATCAACGGCGGTGTCTATCTCATTAACCGCGAACTCTTCCGGAAATATCCGCAACCGCAGAAGTTCTCCTTCGAAAAAGACCTCATGACCCGTTTCTACCGGCAGGAACTCTTCTACGCCATGCCCTCCGACGGCTACTTCATCGACATCGGCATCCCCGAAGACTACGCCCGCGCCCAAACCGAACTCTAACCGTGTAACCCTCTAACCCTCTAACCGTGTAACCGTGTAACCCTTTATCCCTCTAAACCCTCAACCAAAAATGAACCCCAGAATTCCCCAATCCATCACCCAATCCATCGCCGCGAAACAGGCGATATTGAATAACCCCGAGTTCCTCGACCGCATCCAAAAGGCCGCGGACATGATTACCGCGTCCCTGCGCAATGGCGGCAAAATCCACTTCTGCGGCAACGGCGGTAGCGCGGCGGATGCCCAGCACCTCGCCGCGGAACTCTCCGGCCGTTTCTACTTCGACCGGCCGCCGCTCAACGCCGAGGCCCTGCATTGCAACACCTCCTACCTCACCGCCGTGGGCAACGACTACGGCTATGACCTCATCTTCTCGCGGCTCCTGCGCGGCACCGCCAAGGCTGGCGATGTCATCGTGGGCATCTCCACCTCCGGCAACTCCAAAAACATCCTCAACGCCTTCGAGGTGGCTCAGGAACTGGGCGTGAAAATCATCGCCATGACCGGCGAGACCGGCGGCAAGATGAAGGATTTCGCCGACATCCTCCTCAACGTCCCCTCCACCGACACCCCCCGCATCCAAGAAAGCCACATTATGATTGGCCACATCATCTGCGAACTTGTCGAAACCGAAATCTTCGGATAACCCTCTAACCCTCTAACCGTGTAACCGTGTAACCATGTAACCCTTTAACCATGTAACCCTTTAACCCACTATGCGCCACCTTCTCTACATCATCCGGACCATCAACCTGATCAAAACCCTCTGGTTCAACTTCAAGGTGTTTCCCTTCGCCACAGCGAAGAAACTACCCGTTTGGCTCTACGGGAAGGTGACTTTCCGCAGTCTGGCGGGCAAAATCGTCATCAACGGACCCATCAGTTCGGGAATGATCAAGATCGGGAAGAACGACTACTATGTCGATACCGCCATCCAGCAGTGCATCTGGACCGTGCGCGGCACCCTCATCTTCAACGGTCCCGTCAGTCTCGGTCACGGCTCCTACGTGGTGATTTCCGATAACGCAACCCTGGAGTTCGGTGCCCACGATGTCTATATCGGCTCCAACCTCAAGATCTTCTGCTTCGACCGGATCGTCATCGGCAGCAACGTGCGCGCCGCGTGGGACTGCCAGTTCATGGACACGACCTTCCATTACGTGCAGAATCTCAACAAAAACGGGGAAATCGGACCGCTGACCAAGCCCATCATCCTCGGCGAGGACATCTGGGTGGGTAATCGCACCACCTTCGCCAAGGGAGCTGTCGTGCCCAGCAAGACCATCATCGCATCCAACAGCTTGGTGAACAAGGACTTCTCGCACATTGAGCCCCACAGTCTGCTCGCGGGAATGCCTGCCTCCGTGAAGGCAACCGGCATGAAACGTATTTTCGACTTGGATATCCAGCGTGAGATGGACGAAAAGTACCATTATGTCCGCACACACCTCTAACCTATACTATTCATACATGTTGACAACAGGCGAGTTTCTTGGTTCCAAGTTTCAAGGTCCAAAAGTTCAAGGTTCAAAGTTCAAAGTCAAAGTAGTATGAATAATGCAGGCTAAAATCCATCTATTATGTTGATTCGAACCCCCATAGCCACAATATATCACGCTTTCCAGCTCGCTGGAAAGTACCCGTCGTCCGAACGGCTGAAGGTGTTTCACGACTATATCGCCCTCTATCGCGCCAAAGGGCTCACGCCGGAGGAGTATTACGAGTTCGAATTCGAGAAACGGAGCGAGGATTTCCGTCGCGATTTCTTGGGCCTGAACGAGCAGCGTTACTATCTGGACCTGCTCAATCCGCTGAAGTACTTTTCGCTGGCCCGCAACAAGTTTATCGCCCATAAGATGCTGGAAAACACGGGTGTACGGACCTCCGAACTCTACTGTTACTACCAGCCAGAAGCCCGCTATCCCGAGAATCCGGAGTGCGCCTTCGACTTGGCTGGGGTATTGCGGATCCTTAAGGCGAGAGGTACGGGATCCTGTGTCATCAAGACCACGGAAAGCTCGCACGGGGACAATGTTTGGGTGATCCAGAATATCGATTATCAAGAGAATGACGCGACCCTGACCCGCTTCGACGGGCAGCAGCTGACCCTATCCTCCATTTTGAGTGATGAACCCCTGATTTTCGAGAGCGTGGTGCGCCAAACCGAGCAATTTTCCGCCTTTAACGCCTCCTCCGTCAATACGGTGCGCTTTATGACCGCACTTTACCCGGATGGTTCCGCAAAGGTGATTGCCACCTTCATGAAAATCGGTCGCGCCGGACGCTGTGTGGATAATGCGGGTGGCGGCGGCAATGTGGATGTCTGCGTGGATGTGGCCACCGGAGAGATTCGCTATGCCATCCAGTTCGATGGCTGGCGTCACGTGCAGGACATCGATGCTCATCCCGACAGCGGCAACCCGTTGAACGGGGTCGTCATCGACAATTGGGAGTCCATAAAAGCGGAGGTGATTCGTTTCCAACAAGCGTTTCCGTACTGCAAAGTTGCAGGTTGGGACATCGCCATCACCGACGAAGGTCCCGTGGTTATCGAAGTCAACGATTTCTGGGATCGTACCGGACAATTCTTCATCCGCAGGGGCTGGCGAAACGAAATCCGCGACTGCTACCTCGCGTGGAAGGCCACCGGCAAGGACTATTCCGTCGGGCCTCAACGACTCCCCCTCACCGACAAGCAATTAGCGGCAAAGTTTCGGTAGTTAGCAGTTAGCAGTTAGTAGTTAGCAGTTAGCAGTTGGCTTCGGACCCGTCACAAATCACCCGCCACAAATCATACTTCCCACAATCCCGCGTCTCACATCCCACGTCTCACATCCCACGTCTCACATCCCACGTCTCACATCCCACGTCCCACATCGCACGTCTCACGTCCCACGTCCCACGTCTCACGTCTACTTCTCCGTCCCTGTATCGAATCCTCCCAACGCGCTGTACAAATTGATGAGCGCCTGAACGGCTTCGTAACGGTTCTGCACTTGCGAGAGTTGTGCCGACAGAAGGGACTCTTGTGCCGTGAGCACTTCCAAATAGGTGGTGCTGCCGTTGTCCATCAATTCCGTCGTGGCATCGTAGGCGTTCTGCAGCGCGTTGACACGAGCGTCGATGAATTCGTATTTCGCTTCGGCCGTCTTGCAGGACTGGAGGTAACGGTAAACTTCGTTGCCCGCGTCCAAGAGGGTCTGCTCGAACTGAATCCGTGTCTTTTCTTGCTCCAATTTGGCGTTCTTGAGCTGTGCGGAGAGCTTTCCGGCGGCGAAGACGGGCTGAACTAACGTGGCAACGGCTTGGGCAATGATCTGCGCGGGACTGGCGACCATCCCGAAAAGTCCTTCAATGGTGACCGTGGGGAAGAACGCCTGTCGTGCCTGCTGTGTGCCGTAGTAGGCGATGGCCATATTGTTGGCAGCCTGACGCACATCGGGACGGGCATCAAGCAATCGCACCGGAAGACCCAAATGCAGCTGCTCCGGCATCTGGAACGTCCCGAAAGCAGCCCTTTGGATGTGATGGGGCGGTTCGGCAAGCAGTGAGCAGAGCGAGGCTTCCGTGGTGAGGATGCTGTTCCGCAAATCCAGAATATTCGTGCGCACCTCCGCCAACGAGGCTTCCATCTGATAGACGGCGGGACTTTGGTAGATGCCCGCGTCATACAAGGCACGCGTGGATTCCAATGACTCTTCCCACAGCGATTCCGTCTGCTCAGAAATCGTCAACTCGCGGTCCAACATCACCAACGTATAATACAGATTGGCGACATTCGCGGCTAAGCTGACCTGTACGGCCTGTTTATAATCTTGGTAATAAGCGACTTGTGCTTTCGATTTCCGAACCGAGGTGGTTGTCTGTCCGAAAACGCCGATCTGCCAGCTTGCCGAAAGGGGAACGGTGACGCTCCACGAATTGCCCCCGCCGGAGTACTGGTAATTGAATTGCGGGTTGAACGACAGGGTGGGGGCGTAACCCCATTTCGCGGCCTTCACGTTGTTCTGCGCCTCTTCGATGGTGAGCTGCACCGTGCGCATGTCGGTGTTGTTGGCCAACGCGGTGTCAATGAGCCGTTGCAGCAGCGGGTCCGTGAAGACGGTACGCCAGCTCAGGTCGCCCATGGAGACCGTGTCCTGCGGGTTCACCACGTCGCCCATCAAGTTCTCCGGCACCGAAACCTCTGCGGGACGGTATTTCCGGTATAGATTGCAGCTGGAGAGGAGCACCATCGCTGCCAGTATCATTATATATATGTGTCTGTTTTTCATAATTCTTTGACTTTTGATCGCCCCACACTGCGCTCCTTCGTCGCTTATGTGGGGTTATTGAGCTCTTCGAGCACTTGTCCCTCCGGGACTGCTTAAGGAATAATATTCAAAATATACTATTTACTAATCACTTTTGCCTATTGCCTCTTGCCTATTCCTTCTCGCCGGGCGTCAGCTTCTCATGCACCTTCTGGAAGAAGATGTAGAAGGCCGGGGTGACGAACAGGATGGCGATAATACCCACCACCATACCGCCGATCACGGTGAGCGACAAGGATTTGTTACCCACAGCGCCGGCACCGCCTTCCACTGCCAACGGAATCATACCGATGACCATTGTGGAGACGGTCATCAGGATGGGACGCAGACGGTCTTTACACGCGCCAATGGCCGCATCGAAAATGGACATGCCCTCTTCGCGCTTCTGGATGGCGAACTCCGTGATGAGGATGGCGGTCTTGGCCACCAAACCCATCAACATGATGACACCGGTCTGCACGTAGATGTTCGCGCCGGTACCCAGAATCGACTCCAACGGGCGGATGGTCAGGTAGGCTCCGAACAGTCCGAACGGGATGGAGAAGAGCACGGCGAAGGGGATGAAGACGGAGTTGTAGAGGCAGGCTAAGATGAGGTAGATGATCAGGATGGCGATGCCGTAGATGAGGACGGTCTCGTTGGAACCGGCGCTTTCGGCCTCCTCACGGGCCATGCCGCCGTATTCGTAGCCGTAGTCCGAAGGCATTACCTCCGCCATCACCTCATCAACGGCGGTGCGCACATGCGCGGTGGTGTATCCGGGCGCGGGCATGAGCGCCATGTTATAGCACGGGAATAGGTTGAAGCGACGCTCCTGTGAGGATCCCAAACCCTGTTTCAGCGTGACGAACTCCGATGCGGGAGCCATCCCCCCCGAGGTGGGAACAAAAATCTGGTTGAGTGTGCTCGGTTCCATGCGGTAGTGGTCTTCCGCTTCAATCAGCACTTGGTAAACCTTTCCGTATTGGATGTAATTGCCGACGTAATTGCCCGCGAGGTTCGCGCCGATCGTCTTGATAACCGTCTTCGGAGAGACCCCTTTGCGTTTGCAGGCGGCTGGGTCAATGGTCAGGCGGAATTTGGGGAAGTCTTGTGCGTATGATGAAGAAGCGAGGGCGACCTCAGGGCGAGCTAACAACTTCTGGGCGAACTCGGACGACGAATTGACAAACGCCTGGTTGTCGCCGTTTCCCGAGCGGTCCTGCAGGTCAAGCTCCATCATGGAACCCGTACCGTAACCGGGAATCTGCGGCATTTGGAACGGGGAGACAGTGGCCTGCGGCAGGTTCACCATCGCCCAGCCGTAAATCTGTTTCTGAATGCCGGCAATGCTGTAGAACGAACGTTCCTCCCAGTTTTTGAGCCGCACCATGATGGTGCCGTAGTTGGTACCCGCACCGCCGTTCATCATGGAGTATCCGGTGGTACCGCTCACCAATTCAACCTCATCGATCGTGCGAATGTAATCCTCCAACTTCTTGACGGTTGCTTCCGTTTCGTTGAGGTAGGTGCCGGAAGCCATCGAGACATCCACGATCATGAATCCCTGGTCCTCTTGCGGCACGAGGTCTTTCTGCGCCGTGGTCATCAGCCAGACCATGCCGCCCGTGAAGACGGCTAACAGAATCCAAGCGAAAGCAGGCTTCTTTATGAACTTGGCCACACCGCTCATATATTTCTTTTCAATGGCGTTATAGGCCGTTTCGTAGCCCAAACGCACGTAGTAGTTCAGTCCTTTCCGCTCTTTCTCATCCTCATTTTTCGGTTTGAAAAGCAGTGCGCAGAGGGCGGGACAGATGGTCAATGCCGACACGGCTGACAACGCCACAGAGGCCGCCATGATAATACCGAACTGCATGAAGAAGGTGCCGGAGGTACCCGACATGAAGGTCACGGGGATAAACACCGCCATGAAGACCAATGCGGTGGAAATACAGGCGGCCGTCACCTCGCTGAGGGCGTCGTTGACGGCTGCCGTCGCGCTCTTATAGCCCGATTCCATCTTGGCCATCACCGCTTCCACCACCACGATGGCGTCATCCACCACCGTACCGATAGCCAACACTAACGCGAAGAGCGTCAATAGGTTGAGGGAGAATCCCACCACCTTGGCCACGGCGAAGGTACCTACCAGGGAGACAATGATAGAGATGGATGGAATAATCGTGGCCTTGAAGTCCTGCAGGAACAGATACACAATCAAGATCACTAAGATGATGGCGATGACAAGGGTCTCAATCACATTGTGCATGGAGGCGTGGAGGAAGTCGTCGGAAGTTTCCAACTGTTTAAATTCCAAGCCAGCGGGCATGCTCTTGGAGAGGTCATCGAGTACTTTGTTGATTTCGGCGTTGACTTTGGTGGCGTTGGCACCGGGAGCTTGGTTGATGATGAACAGCACGCCGGGATGGCCATCCACATCAGTGCGGTAGTCGTAGGATTTGGTACCCAACTCCACATCGGCCACATCGGAAAGACGCAACACACTGCCGTCCGAGGTGGCGCGTATCACGATATTCTCGAATTCGCTCATGTCGTTGAGCAATCCGTTGTATTCGATGTCGATTTTGTCGGTGGTGCTTTCAAAACTACCGACAGGGGAGACTAAGTTTTGCTCGTTGATAGCCGTGACAATCTCATCGGGGGTGACTCCGTACATACCCATCACATCGGGTTTCAGCCAGATACGCACACCGTATTTGTCGCCGAGCAACTGGGTACGACCCACGCCCGTGACACGGCTGATGGCGGGTAACACGTTGATGTCCAAATAGTTTGTGATGAACTTTTGGTCGAATCGGTCGTCGGTGCTTTCCAAGGAGAGAATCTGCAGGATGGCGTTCACACTCTTGGTCACGGTGACACCTTGGGTGGTGACCTCTGACGGCAATAGTCCCAAAGCCCGGTTCACGCGGTTCTGCACGTTCGTGGTGGCCTGGTCGGCATCGGTGCCCTGTTTGAAATAGACGTAGATTTCCGCACTGCCGTTGGAACGGGCCGTGGAGGTCATATACAACATGTCTTCCACACCGTTCACCTGCTCCTCGATGGGCATGATGACCGCCTTCTGTACCGCGTTGGCATCGGCACCGCTGTAGTCGGCGGTGATAATCACCATAGGCGGGGCGATGTCAGGATACTGCTCGATCGGCAGCGTGAAAATGCTCAACGCACCGACAAGAAGGAGTATCACACCGATGGCAAACGCTGCCACCCAGTGCTTTACGAAAAACTTGTTTTTCTTGACTTTCTCTTCCATGGTTATCTGATTTTCATGCCGTTAGAGAGTTTGCGCGCACCGTTGGTGACCACTTCGTCGCCAGGCTGCAGACTACCGTCTATGATATAATATTCGGTACCGTCGTTTGACGGGTAAACATTGCAAATGACACTCTCCACGGTGCCGTCTTTTTTCACGCGGTAGAACATCATCTGATCCTGCAGACGCACGGCGGCCGTCTGGGGAACGCAAAGCACACTGTCAGAGGTGACGGGGATCACCACGGAGGCGGACAGACCGGAGCGGAGCACGCCATCGGGGTTGGGGAAGGAGCCCGTGCAGGTTACCGTACCTGTGCTTTGTTGCACGATAGCGTCTATCTTCGTCACTTTTCCGTCATGCTCGTAGGTGGAGCCGTCTTTGAGTTGCAGCTTCAAAGCCGGCATCGCATCGCCGAGAAGCTGTCCTTTGGGACCTTCCAGACCTCTGTTCGTCACCCGCAGGTTGAACTGCTTGGTGAGTTCCAGCAGCTGGGTCTCGTTGAAGGAGAACTTGGCATCGACATCGCTGTTGTCGCTGACCTGGCAGAGATAGCTGCCGCGGCTGGCCAAGTCACCGACATCAAAGCCGTTGTTGGCGATGACTCCGTTGAGAGGCGAGGTCACGTTGCAGTAACCGAGGTTGGTGCGTGCGATGTTGAGCTGCGCTTCCGCTTGCAGCACGGAGGCTCTGGCCACGTTATAGTCATTGAGACTGGTCTTGAGCACATATTCGCTGATGACCTTCTTGGCATACAGCTCCTGGTTGGACTCATACTGCAGCTTCGTGGTCTCCATCTTTGCCTTGGCCGCGCTCAGGTTGGCCTCCGCCGACTGTACGTTCAGGCGGTACTCCGTCGGGTCAATGATGTAGAGGGTCTGCCCTTTGCGCACGCGGGTGCCGTTGGTGAAGTTCTTCGTCTTAATGATACCTTCCACTTGGGGATAGACTTTCACCTCACTGGTGCCCTCCAGCGTTGCCGGAAACGAAATGCTATACGTGCGAGTCTCGAATTTCAGCGCCTTCGTCTCGTACTTCACTTGGGGCATCGCGGCATTCTTGTTTTTCTTGCCGCAGGAAATAAGCAGACATCCGGCCAACACAGTCGCCAAAATCCACTGCAAAATGATAAAACTGTTTCTTTTCATATTATTTTCACTCTTAACTCTAAACTTAAAACTCTAACCCTTTAACCCTCTAACTTTGAACCTTGAACTTTGAACCTTGAACCTTGAACTTTGAACTTTGAACCTTGAACCTTGAACTAATAGACAAACGGAAACACCCTCTTCAGCTTCTTCCGCTCGATAATCTCCCCGAACTCAACCTTGTAGCGTTTGTAGATGGCGTTGGCGCGGGGCACGAGGTTCGCGAAGGTCCAGATGAAGAACACCAGACCCGAAATGGACCACGTGAGGATGGCAAAGCCCAACCATTCCATTAGCTCGCCGAGGTAGTTGGCGCTTGTCACATACTCGAACATGAACCCTTGCGGCAGATAATGCTTCGTGTCCTCATCGCTCTTGCGCAGATGGCGGATGATGTAGTCCGAGCGCAGGTTGACGTAGAAACCGAGGAAGAAGATGACCACGCCGATGATGAACTGCGGTGACCACAGCCATGCGATATCCGTGTAGGAAAGACCCAACACGTGGTAGTTCTGTTTATACGACTCGAAGAAAATCCAGTAGCCCTGCATCATGGCGTTCAGGATGTTGAAGGCGATGCCCATGAACATGACGGCCAGCGACATCTGACTGTTCTTCCCCTTCATCAGCCAGGGGAAGATGATGGACCGCTGGAAGTAGTGGATCTCGAAGATGAGCAGGAAGACCATCGGCACGATGTCGAACCGGTGCGGTGAAAGCAGCCAGATGACAATCATGGCCACGAAGATGGGAAACTCCATCAGGAACCAGGCGATCTTGTTGTTGATGCACTTGCCCCATTTGTTGGAGGTGAACATCCCGTAGCCGGCTTCCACAAAATAGAGGGCGATGAAGACCACGACGGCGAGGCCGATCATGACCCAAAGGTAGATATTAAACGCGGTGGTGTAAAATTCTGGAGACATAATGCTTTGTGTTATAAGTGATTACTCGATGGTGAGGGTCATGGGCATCCGGGCTTGCACGCCTTGGTGCTCAAGCACCTGCTGGACGCCGTCGAACATATAATAGAATTGTCCCATCCGCTCCTGGATAGCGGCATCCACCGCGTCCTCCTTCATGTTGAAGAGCAGGGAGAACCAATCTTTCTGCTTGGGATAGGTGCAGACGTCGTATTTGTCGAGCTGCGCTAACTCCGCGGCCTTGGCGATGGCATTGTCGATATTGCCGAGGGCATCCACCAAACCGAGTCCGAGGGCGTCGCTGCCGGCCCAGACACGGCCCTGTCCGATGCTGTCCACGAAAGTGACGGTCAGATGGCGGCCGTCAGCCACGCGCTTGGTGAAGGTGGCGTAGATATCCTCGATGCTTGCCTGCATCCGCTGGCTTTCCAATTCGTCCATCGGACGCATGACACCGCCAAAGTCGGAATGCTTGTTAGTGTTGACCTGGTCGATGGTGATGCCGACCTTGTTCTGCAGGAACCGCTGCACGGAGGGAATCATGCCGAACACGCCGATGGAACCCGTGATGGTGTTGGGCTCGGCGTAGATGTAGTCGGCGTTGCAGGAGATGTAGTAACCGCCGGAGGCTGCATAGTCGCCCATGGAGACCACGATTTTCTTGCCCGTCTTCTTGGCGTTTTCAATCTCGTGCCAGATATTCTCGGAAGCCAATGCGCTGCCGCCGGGCGAGTTCACCCGCAGCACGATGGCCTTCACGTCTTTGTCCTTGTATGCTTTGCGGAACTCCTTGATGAAGGTCTCCGAATAGATGCCGCTTTCGCTGTTGCCCTTGCCGTCGCTGATCTCACCGAAAGCATAGAACACCGCCACCTTCGCGCTGTTGTTGTTCTTCTCGGAAATCGTTTTGGCGTATTGGCCGACCGTCACATAGTTGATTTTGTCGTTGTCGCCGAGGTTCAGCTTGGATTTGATCATCTTTTCGGCTTCGTCGGCGTAAGCCAATTTATCGACCAACTTCAACTCCAACGCCGCTTTCGGGGAGGAGCAGAGCAGACTGTCGGCGATGCTATTCAGCTGATCCACAGAGATTTTGCGTGCTGTGGAGACATCTTTCAGATAGACAGCCCACAGCGAGTTGGCCAGCGTGGTCAGTTGCTCGCGGTTGGCTTCGCTCATCTTGTCCAAGAAGTAAGGCTCCACCGCGCTTTTGAACTGTCCGTGGCGGAAAATCTGCACGTCCACATCCAGCTTGTCGAGGAGGTTCTTGTAGAACATCAGCTGGAAGGCGTATCCCTTCAGCGTGAGGTCGCCGGTGGGATTGAGCAGCACCTTGTCGGCGGCCGTGGCCATGTAGTAGCCGTTTTGGGTATAGACGTCGCTGTAGGCATAGACGAACTTGCCCGATTTTTTGAACTCCATCACGGCGTCGCGGATGGCCTTCACCGTGGCGGGAGAAGCACTCACCGTACTGGATTTCAGGTAGATACCCTTGATTTTGGAGTCGCCTGCAGCGGCTTTGATGGCGGCCAAGATGTTGTCAAGACCGACACTTTGGTCCGCGTAGGGACCGAAGTCGAAGGGCATCTCCACGGCCCGCTCCTCAATGGAGCTGTCCAGGTTGAGCAGGAGGACGCTGTTGTCCTTCACCGATCCGGACGAGGAGCTGGAGGTCATCTTTTCCATAGAGGCGATCATGCCGAGGAACATCAGGATGCCCAAAATCCCCACGATGATGTTGGCGAGCACGAAGCCCACCATGGAGCCTAACACCACGCGCCAGAACTTGCGCGAGCGGGTCTCCTGCTGATTGTGTTGTTGTTGCGTTTGTATATTTTCGTTCATATCTGAATGTATTTGTTTCGTTTATCCCACGTCATATTCATCCCCCAGAAGAAATGATGCCGCAAAAATGCACATTTCTTCCATATCTCCTGCTCCTTTTCTATATTTTTTGTCAGATTTTCGTCATTAAAACGCCAGGAGGGCAGGAAACGGATGTACTGAAGGCTCTCCTCGTCGAGCTGGAATCCCGCTTTCTCAAAGTGTTTGCGCCACTCTTTCTCGGAGCGGATATTCTCGTTGCCCATCAGCACCTGCTTCTTCAACGTCTCGTCGTAGATGGAGATGACCCGCTTGGTGCCGCGTTGCGCAAAGAGCATCGCGCTTTTCACCCAGCCGCCGCCGTTCTCCTCGATGAGAATCAGCTTGCCGTCGGGCTTCAGGGCCTTGCGGAAGATCGGCAGGGCCTCGTCCAAGGGCTCGATGTGGTGGAGCGTGTCCTGCAAGATGATGTAGTCGAAGCTGTTCTCCTCGATTTTCTGGTCGAAGAGGTTCGCGTATTGGAACGTGCAGAGCGAAGTGTCGCCGTACTGTCCCCAAAACCGGCGGCGGGCCTCCCATTGGTCGGGGTAATACTCCAACGTGGTGCCGTAAACCGGCTGCCCCTTCATCGCGAAGTAGAATCCCGTGGTACCGTAACCGCAGCCGCAGTCCCAGATTTTCGGGTGCTTGCTGAGGTCGATGTGCCGGTCCAAATAGTCCAACCGTTGCATGAAGTAGGCCTTGCGGAACTGCTGCTGCGAGAGGGAACCGTCCGTCAGCTTGTAGTACGGATAGAGCCCCCGGTTTTGGCGCAGCTCCTCGCAAAGATGTTCAAAGAAGACCTCCTTATACATTTATTATATATTGGTTTAGTGTTTAGGGGTGATGGTTTAGGGTTTAGGGTTGAGGGTTTATGGTTTATGTT
>JAGCVQ010000053.1 GCA_017962275.1 Bacteroidales bacterium | reverse complement strand
GTTCAAAGTTCAAAGTTCAAAGTTCAAAAACAAGCGGCAAAGATAGGAAATATTTTTCTGTTACTTCCTACGTTCCGCGAAAAATTTTCTCAAAAGTTCTGCACATTCGTCTTCCAGCACGCCTTTCCGGACCTCTGCTTTGGATGGGAATTTGCCGTCGGTATAGACGCTGTAGCCGCGTTTGGGGTCGGAGGCACCGAACACGAGGGTCTTCACCTGCGCATGGGCGATGGCGCCGGCGCACATGAGGCATGGCTCCAATGTGACGTATAAGGTACAGTCTTGCAGGTATTTGGCACCTAAGGAGTTGGCGGCTCCCGTGATGGCCATCATCTCCGCGTGGGCCGTCACGTCGTGCAGTGTCTCCGTCAGGTTGTGCCCTTTTGCGATAACTTTATCGTCCAGCACCACTACCGCCCCCACGGGGATCTCGCCCTCCGTGTAGGCGTCTTCTGCCTCGTTCAAGGCGATGCGCATGAAATATTCGTCGTTTAATTCCATAATGTATCGATTGGGTGGCTTGTTCCTAATTGCCCAAGGGTTGCGCTTCGCTCACCCCTGGCTACCAAGCTCTTGCCCCTAACGGGGCTGCTCAAGGAAGCATTTTTATATTACTACCCCGCCCTTCGGGCACCCCTTCTAAGAGAAGGGGAATTGGGGTCGCCCGTTCCTAACTCCCAACTACTAATTACTAACTGCTAACTGCTAACTGCTAACTCCCTCCTCGCAGATCCCCGCCAGGGCACACCCTTCGCAGTGCGGCTTGCGGGCGGTGCAGACGTAGCGGCCGTGGAGCAGGAGCCAGTGGTGGGCGCGGGAGATGTACTCTTTCGGGAAGTGCTTGACCAGCTCTTTCTCGACGGCATCCGGGGTTTTGGCACTGTCGGGGACGAGCCCAAGACGGTGCGAGACGCGGAAGACGTGCGTGTCGACGGGCATGGCGGCCTCCCCGAAGGCGAAGGCTAACACCACGTTGGCGGTCTTGCGGCCTACACCCGGCAACTTCGTCAGCTCCTCCATCGTGCAGGGAATCTCCCCACCGAAATCGCTGTCGGCCATCTGCGCCATCTGCACTAAATGTTTTGCCTTGCTGTTCGGGTAAGATACTGATTTGATGTACGATAGAACCTCTTCTTCGGTGGCTTTCGCCAAGTCGGAAACGGTAGGGTAGGCGGCAAAAAGCGCGGGTGTCACCATGTTGACGCGTTTGTCGGTGCACTGCGCGGCGAGCATCGTGGCCACCAACAGCTCGTAGGGACTGTTATAGTTCAGTTCGGATTCCACATCGGGCTGTGCTTCCGAAAAATAATCGACAATGAACTTGTATTTATCTGATTTTCTTGCCATTGACTTATGTGTTCCTTTATTTCCTATTGTCTTATGCCTCTTGCCTTTTGCCTCTTGCCTTTTGCCTTAAAATCAATCGTCGCTGTTGCTGATGAAATATGCCGTGACGGAGTCCAAGTAGGTCTTCGAGACCGGAATCTGCGGCAGGTTCGGCGCCCCGAAGTCGAGGTAGGGACCGTTTTTGTCTTTCCGTAACAATAAGATATTGTCGAAGTTGACTAGGTAGCTTCGGTGGCAGCGGATGAATCCGTATTTTCCGAGCTTTTCCTGCTGTTTCTTCAACGAACTGCGCAGGGTGAACCGCTCCGTGTTCTCCTTGTTCCTGTAATATACATTGACATAATTCTCCGCAGACTCGATAAAGTAGATATGGTCGAGGCGCAGGGAGAGTTGCAGTTCATCCTTCTCGTCGAAAAAGTTGATGATTTTGCTGGCGGGAGGTGCCGACGGTTCGGGGGAAGACTCTGGCTTGTGCTCTTCAATGGACTGTTTTTCAACGGGTTGGTTTTCGACCGAGGAGGTCAGGTGGTTGTCGAGGATGAATTCGTCGCCGGAGAACTCCTCCGAAATGGAGAATTCCTCGTCTTGGGGCGGGGTTGTGACAGGTTTCGCCTGTTCCTGTTGGGATTCCAATTCCTCGATTCTCTCGTCCTTGTAGCGTGAGCTGATGTAGAGGTGCGAGATGACGGTCGGGATGACAATGATGGTAGGCACGAAGATGACGGCGCGGGTGAAGATTTCGGAGAAATCGCGGGCGTCGTCTACCACATATCGCACGATGATGGCATACATCAGGGCGATGAAGAATACTTCAACCACCATCCAGGAAAAATATTGCAAATAGTTGATTGGCTTTTTCTTATGGGCATAGTACAGGATGATGCGGCTGATGGCGAGAATGAGTGTGCCGCCCGCGACCATGATCAGCGTGTCCGTAAAGAGTTGCGCCCGTGTGTAATGTTGTATGTTGTACCACGCCCCTTGGAATGGAGTGAACAGGTTGACGAATCCTAACGAGAAAAAGAAGACGAATATCAAATAGAAGATGATATTGTCCTTGTTGGTGTAATAGTCCGGTATGATCTTGTTCAACATCAAATTGAGATTTGGTCGGCAAAAGTACATATTTTTTTGATTCTCTCTTTAAGCGAACGACAATCAATACGGTGCGGGGATGAAATGCATCCTTACTTCTGCCTGGAAATTTTGTCCCTTCATGTCGCATTTCGTCCCCGAATGAATGTTTTTGTCCACCCGAACATGCTTAATATCACATTTTTAAGATTTTTTAAGAAAAAAGTTGTCTTTTTGCCGCCTGAAATTAAAACCATACCAAATGGAATTGAAACGCATTTATGACATTATGCTCCATTACGAGGAGCGTTATCCCGAACAGAAAATTGCCCTCTCCGGCAAAATCGGCAAGAACAAGTGGAACGAGTACACCCCGCAACATTATAGAAAGACAGCCAACGAGCTGAGTTGCGCCCTCTTGGCCAAGGGAATCCAAAAAGGCGACAAGGTGGCGGTGATCTCCACCAACCGTCCCGAGTGGACCATCACCCAGATGGCGGTCACGCAGATCGGTGCGGTGCTGGTGCCCATTTACCCGACCATCACAGCGGAGGACTACCAATACATCCTGAATCATTGTGAGGCCAAGTTGGTCATTCTGGAGGGCGAGATCGTGATGCGCAAGGTGCAGTCTGTGGCATCCAACCTTCCTGCACTGAAGGACATCTACACGTTCGTCGATCGTAAGGATTATCCTTATTGGGATCAGTTGATTGCCTTGGGAAGAGAGAATTACGACGAGGGCAAGTTGGTGGACGCACGTGCCGCCAATGATGCGAAAGAGTGCGCCATGATCATCTATACCTCAGGTACGACCGGGACACCGAAAGGTGTGATGCTGTCGCATTATAATATTATGTCGCAGATTGAGAATCTGAAACATATTCCGTCAAAGTGGTCGAAGAAAGGTTTGAGTTTCCTGCCGCTCTGCCACGCCTACGAGAACATGATCGTGTTGCTGTATCAATATCTCGGCATGACAGTCTATTACGTTTCCAACCTGGCGACGATTGCCGAGGCGATGCGTGAGGTTCACCCGACGATGATGACGGCCGTGCCGCGTGTGCTGGAAAAATTCTACGAAAAGATCGAGGCTTCCGGCAAGGCGAAGACAGGTGCCGCCCGCTCCATTTTCGAATGGGCAGTGAAGGTCGCGCTGAAATACAATATTGAAGACGAAGACAGATCTGCGGCCTACAACCTGCAACATAAACTGGCTGACAAGCTGGTTTATAGCAAGATACGTAGCGGCTTGGGTGCCGACAAATTCGATATTCTCGTTTCTGGAGCTGCCTCGCTGAAACCGGAACTCTGTTCTTTCTTCTCCGCCATCGGCATGCCGGTGTTCGAAGGTTATGGCATGACGGAGACTTCCCCTGTGATTGCGGTTTCGTGCCGTGAGAAGTACGGTCGAGAAGCCAACACGGTAGGGTTCCCGCTCGGTGGTGTTGATGTGGCCATCAACAAGGAGGGCGAAATCATCTGTCGGGGCCATAACATCATGATGGGTTATTACAAGAGCGAAGAGCTCACCCGCGAGATCATTGACGAGAGCGGTTGGCTGCACACCGGCGACATGGGTCGTTTCACCGATCGCGGTCAGCTGGTCATCACCGGCCGTCTCAAGAATATCTTCAAGACCTCCATGGGCAAGTATGTCAACCCCCAGGTGATTGAGGAGAAGATGACGCAGTCCAAGTATATTGACCAGATTATTGCGGTTGGAGAGAACCAGAAGTTCGTGGCCGCATTGATCATCCCCGATTTCGCCGCCATCAAGGAGTGGTGCGAGGAGCAGAAGATTGTCTATTCCCACCCGAAGGAGATGGTGGAGAATCTGAATGTCAAGAATCTGATTAAGAGCGAGATCGACAAGTACAACAAAGAACTGAGCAAGTCGGAAAATGTGATGAGGTTTGAGATTCTCGCCGACGAGTGGACCCAGGATAACGGTCTGCTCACCCCGACACTCAAGGTGAAACGGAGCAAAATCGCAAAAAAATATGCTGATGTGATTCAAGCGATGTTTGAGCACAATTAGCCGTACGACAAACAGGTCGTTTGAGTCTTTCCCCAAGACAAGATCTGTTTTTTTTCATGTGTTGTGTTATGTGAGAAAGAGGCCTCTTTGCGAGGCCTCTTTCCGTTAACAAAAAATCCGGCTCGAAACGGGCCGGATTTTTATGTTTTGGAAATGATTCTCTATTATGCCTCTTCCTCGGTGGTTTCCTCGGTGGCGGCAGCAGCGGAACCACGGGTCGGGACGACGGCGATGACCACCTTGTTGGGGTTGTCCACAATCTCGAGGCTGTCGAGGTGGATGTCGCTGATCTTGGTCACGTCGTTGATTTCGAGGTTGGAGATGTCGGCGGTGATTTCCTCGGGAATGTTCTCCAGAAGGCCGCGGACTTTGATCTTACGCACGCGCTTTTTGAGCAGACCGCCCTTCAGGACGCCGGGGGAGGTGCCTTTCACTTTGAAGGGGATTTCGATGGTGATGGGCTTGCCGTCCACGACTTCCAGGAAATCGACATGCAGCAGTCTGTCGGTGATGGCGTGGAACTGAGTCTCTTGAACGATGGCCTTACGGACGTCGCCGTTGATGTTCACTTCTGCATATCTCACCTCGGGTGAGTAGAGCAGGTCTTTGAATTGACGCTCGTCAACCACGAACATTTTCTGATCCTTTCCGCCGTAAATCACGCACGGAATCATGCCCTGATTGCGTTGGGCTTTTGCATCTTTTTTCCCTACGTTCTCTCTCAGAGAACCGCTAATAGATACTGATTTCATACTGTTATTTAATTAATTAGGTGTTTTTAAAATCGGCGGCAAAAGTACAAAATTTTTTGACAGACTCGGCGATTTTGTGATTTGTGATTTGTGATTTGTGAAAAGCACAAGATACAATAAATCAAAAGTCATAAGTCATAAATCACACGTCACACGTCATACATCATACATCACACGTCACACGTCAAAAATCATACAGCATCCGCACTAACTGTTCAAGGTGGGTGGCATCGGTAGCATCGAATGTCCCTGTTTTGTCGCTGTCGATGTCGAGTACGGCGGTGATTTCGCCGTTTTGGAAGACGGGTACGACGATTTCGCTGCGGGAGGCGGAGGAGCAGGCGATGTGTCCGGGGAATTCCTCCACGTCTGGTACCACCACGGTGCGGCGTTCCTTCCATGCGGTGCCGCAAACCCCGCGCCCGTAGGCGATGCGCGTGCACGCGAGCGGACCTTGGAAGGGACCGAGAACCAGTTCGTTGCCGATGACTCTGTAGAAACCGGTCCACCAGAATCCGAAAGTTTCGTGCAACATCGCAGCCATGTTCGCCATGTTCGCGATGACATCCACACTGCTGTCCATCACCGCTTTCACTTGCGGGAGGAGGGATTCGTATTGTTCTGTCTTGTTCATAGTAATCTTATAACCGTGTAACCCTATAACCGTGTAACCGTGTAACCCTCTAACCCTACTTATACAGGAACCGCTTGATCGACCTTTTCGGAGTCTTCTCGAACTCGTCTTCTTTCAGCTCGATATTGAAGATTTGGGCGTATTTGGGAAGCTTCTCATTGAGTTTGCGGAGGTTTTCCTTCATCAGTTCGGGAATGGTCTGGCGGAAACGGAGTTCGCCTTCGTAGTCGGGGAAGACGAGCGCGATGAGCTTGCCCTCGCGTTCCACCACCACAGATTCCACCACGCCTTCCATGTCGTTGAGCTTGCCTTCGATCTCCTCGGGGTAGATGTTCTGTCCGGATGCGCCGAGAATCATGGTCTTGTTGCGGCCTTTGATGAAGATGTTGTTTTTTTTGTCGATGAGGCCGAGGTCGCCGGTGCGCATCCAGCCGTCGTCGGTGAAGGTGGCGCGGGTGGCCTCGTCGTTTTTGTAGTAGCCCAACATGACGTGTTCGCCGCGCACGAGGATTTCGCCGACCTCATTGTAGGGGTCTTTGGAATCGATGCGGATCTCGTTGCGAGGGAGGATGTGTCCGGCGGAACGGGGCACGAACTCGTGGACGTAGCAGCCGCCGATGAGCGGACCGCATTCCGTCATGCCGTAACCTACAATGAGCGGGAATTTGACCTCCAGCAGCAGCTTCTCCACATCAGGATTTATGGCCGCACCGCCCACGATAAAGTATTTGAGTTGTCCGCCGAAGGCTTTCATCAGTTTTTTGTGGATGGTGTTGACCACGAACTTGCGCAGTACAGGGTATTTGAGCAACCGTTGCACAGCGGGCTTTTCGAGCGCAGGCATCACGGCGCGCTTGCAGATTTTTTCAATCACGAGTGGCACGGTGACGATAATGTAGGGTTTCACATCCGCGAAAGCCTTCATCAGCAGGGTCGGGGTGGGCGATTTAGTCAGAAAATGGATGTGGCAACCATCGGCCAACGGATAGAGAAATTCGGCCAACTGTCCGTACATGTGCGCCAACGGCAGCATGGAGACCACGTTCTGACGCCCTCCCGGGGGCAGGAATTGCAGACCCGTTTCGATGTTGGAGGAGAGACTTCTGTAAGACAGCATCACCCCTTTCGGGTCGCCCGTGGAACCGGATGTATAATTGATGAGCAACAGGTCATCGATGTCTCGCACCGTGAAGATGTGGTTGTTTCTCGGAACGGTTATGGGCTCGCGGGAGATTTCCACGCCCTCGCGCTTCGTGGCGATGAGGGAGAAGTCGGTGAGCGATACGATAGCCTCCAATCCGGGCATGTGTTCGGCGGTCATGTTCTTCCAGACGTAAGGACCCACGATGAGCATGCGCGCCTCGGAATGGTTGATCAGCGCCTCGATGTCCTCTCCGGAAAATTCGTGCAGCACGGAGACAATGACAGCGCCGTAGGAGGCAATGGCCAAATAGGAGATGGCCCATTTGGCGCAGTTGCGGCCGCAAAGCGCGATTTTGTCGCCCTGCCGGATGCCCATATCCTGAAAATAGTTTCGTAATCGGGCTACCTCTTCCGCGACTTCCCGGAACGTGTAACTGTCGGTGCCGTTGTAGTCGGTCAGCGCGGGTTCGTCCCAGAATTTCGGGAAAATCTCGTTATAATGAGCAAATAAGTGCTTCGTCATTTTATGAAATGTCAAGTATTTGTGAACATCGGACTATTGTTGTCCGTCGGTCGTGTTCGATTCTGGTTCAATTTGGGGCTGCTGATCCATCTGGAGTTGCGGAACCACCTGGGGCTGCTGATCCATCTGGGGTTGTTGATCCATCTGGGGTTGCTGATCCATCTGGGGTTGCTGATCCATCTGGGGTTGCTGAACCGGCTGAGGCTGCGGAGCCATCTGAGGTTGAGGGGTCGTCTGGGGTTGCGGAGCCATCTGGGGCTGCGGAGCCACCTGGGGTTGAGGGGTCGTCTGAGGCTGCGGAACCATCTGAGGTTGCGGAACCGGCTGGGGTTGAGGGGTCGTCTGAGGCTGCGGAGCCATCTGGGGTTGCGGAACCATCGGTGCGGGCGGGGTCACGGGCGGTTGAGACGTGGCAGACTGTTTCGGAAGGTTGGGGACGGTGACGGAGACCGTGTTCCCGTAGCGTACCCCTGCGCGGGTGCCTGCGTAGGCGCGGAAGTAATAGAGGGTGCCGGGTTGCAGGTCGGGAATGACCGTGGTGAAGAAACCGTCGCCGTAGCCATCGGAAGTGTGTGCGCCCGTCAGGGTCGGGTAGGGGGTGGTACCCCAACAGATACCACGTTCAATCACAGGTTCGATACCGTCGCCGGTCGCCTCGCCACTGACGGTGATCCAACCGGGATTGAGCTGGGTGACGGGAAGGGTAGTGACGGTCAGAACGGCAGCTTTTTCAACAACAGGAGCCGGCTCTGCCATGACAGTCGTTGCCTGAACGGGAACGGTTTGCGTTGTCTTAACTTTGGAGGTCACGGGTTGGACAGGTTGTTCCACGGAGACCGGAACGGTTACAGGGGCTGTTGTCGGAGCGGGAGCCGCGTAAGGCACCGGGGTGACATCCGCCCGCTGGTTGCGCGGGGTGAAATCGCTGCGATATTTGTAAGGGATACAGACACCGAGACCCACTTTCCCGCCGAAGTTGAGTCGAGTCTTGTCCACCTTGTATTGGGCGTTACGTAAGCCTTGCACATTGTAGCCGGTCATCGCTTCCGCCGAGACAACGAATCCTCCGAGGTGGAACATGAAGCCAGCGGTGGCCATGGGCCCCTGTGCAGTGTGGTTGGGTATGTGCGCCCACTGTCCGTAAATGGTCTGGTTGTTGAAAGAACGGTAATTATAGCCGAGTCCGAAATGGAATGACAGCGGGTGCCAGTAGCGCAGGGTGATGCCGACAAGGGCCTCGAAGTAAGAACTGCTGGTGACATCCTCGCAGATCTCGCTCGGATCGCAGGTCACAAACGTGCCCTTGAAGTTGAAATTGCTCATGGCGCCCACGAACCAGCCCACATTGCGCATGGTGCCGGCCTTGAAACCGAAGGCGGGTACCTGCGAGCTGAAGTATGGGTCGGGCCGGTAGCCGCCGAGGTATTCGGCATTGATGGTCAGGAAGGATGCCGAGGGGATGGTCTTGTAGTACGGCACCTGATTGGCTTTTTTCCCTTTTTGGGCAAAAGCCCCGCCGATACCGCCAATCAATATAGCTGCCGTCATCGTCAGGATGAGGCTCAAATCCTTCATGTTCATATGTTTCGTCATAAACGTCGTCATTTGGTGATTCGGCGGCAAAAGTACATAAATTACGAATAGATAAAAGAAAAAAATGTACCTTTGCATCCTTAAAAACCGCTGATTATGAGTAGAGGATTTGTCAAAGAGGGCGACCAGGAAGAGGTCCCGATGTTGACGCCGCGCGCCTATCTGCCCGCTGGGGTCGAGAATTTCGTCACTACGGCCGGATTAGAGGCGCTGAAGGCTGAACGCGAGGAGATTCTGAGCGAACGCAAACAGTATGAGGGCGTTGACAACAACGATGCCCGCGTCAACAACAACTACCTGACAGGCAAACTTCGCCTGCTGGAAGAGCGTATCCATTCCGCCCGCGTCCTTGATTATGACCCGCAACGGCAGAACGATGTGGCTTTCGGAGCCACTATCAAATACAAGAATCTGAAAACCAACCAGATTGCTTCTTATCAGATTGTCGGCGTGGATGAGGCCAACATCATGCAAGGCAAGATTTCGTTTCTCTCGCCGCTGAGTAAAGTGCTGATGAACAAGAAAGTGGGAGAAACCGTTACGTTCAAAACCCCCGCCGGCGAAGTCGGTATGGAGATATTGGAAATCTTTTAGAACTTCACGCGTACCCCGAAGTGTATTTTGCCGGTCTTGAATGAGATTTTGTTTCCCATTTGTCTCGGCAGGGCATAGTCGAAGTAGAAGGTGCCGCTGCGCACGCCGATGTTGACGCCCGCGCCGAACCCGAACGGCGTGTCGAACATGTAGCTGTTGTATCCCTGTTGCTCGTATGTTCCCCCGTCAAAGAAGAGGTGTACGTCGTTGTTGCGCCCGAACTGGTAACGCAATTCCGCTGAGTAGAGCAGGTAGGTGCTCGCCAAAAGTTCGTTCTCCGTGAAGCCGCGGATCTGGCCTTCGCCGCCGATCTTGAACATCTCGTTCAGGTAGTGCGGTCCGCCTAACAGACTGCCGGTGTTTGTTTTCAGTATCAGATAGAACCTGTGATTGTACAGTGGAATCACGCCCATCGCCTCTCCCGAGATCCTGTAGGTGGTTTTCACCAGATTACTCCCGCTGAACTCATCGGTGTTATGGCTCGGAAGCAGCGTTCTGCGTCCGGCCGCGGCATCGGCGGCAAGGT
The DNA here is from genome assembly GCA_017962275.1 of Bacteroidales bacterium. GTDB lineage: Bacteria > Bacteroidota > Bacteroidia > Bacteroidales > WCHB1-69 > F23-D06. The sequence continues at coordinate 41,148 of JAGCVQ010000053.1, read as the reverse complement.
AGTAGCCGAACTTCGATTGTGGGTTCAAGACCATGTTGGAGAGCACGAACGACAGCCCGTAGAGGACGTTGCGGTAGTCCATGTAGGCGGTGTCGAGCGTGGATGCCATGCTGCTTTTGTTCAGTAATTGCGACTGCGTGATGTCGATGTAGGGGCGGATGTAGCTGTCGGGCCAGAAATGGTACGGGATGCCGATATGGTAGTTCAGCGTGAGGTAGGTGGTGTCCTGCTTGTCGAGGCGGAAGTGCCCGTCAAGGCCGAAGCGGGTGCGGAAGAGGTAGGGGAACTGCGCATCCACGTTCAGATATTGCGAGTGCCGCTCGCTGCTGCGCCACCTCAGAGAGAGCTCTTCCCCGATGTGGAAGATGTTCTGCAAATCCAGCGATAGCTCGCCGTTAATAGCCAGTTTGCCAGTTAGTTCGCTCACGGGCTGGAACCCGATATAGCCGTCGAAGCGGTTGACCTGCTTTTTGTCCAAATAGACGTACAGCACGGTCTTGTCCTCCCCAAATGAGACGCCCGGTGCCTGTACGACGTTTGCGAAATGCAGGGCGGCGAGTTTGTCGGCAATCGCCCGCACCGTTTCCTCGGAATAGGGTGCCTTCCGCCGCAGCCCCAAATACGGCCAAAGGTATCTCTGGCTCAACTTGAGGTTCCCTTTCAACACGATGGAGTCGATTTGGGTGTAGCGTCCGCGGTCGATATTCATCCGGTAGAGGGGTGTGCTGTCATTTTCCCATTCGGTGACGAGGCTCACGGACGCGAAAGGATACCCGTGATTTTCAAGATATTGCACGATTTTCTCCGCCGATTCTGTATAGTTATCCAATGTCAAGGTCTGGCTTTTCCGCCCGATGACTTTCGCATCGCGCAGCAACTCGACATCGCTTTCGTTGAAAACAACCAAAGGGGACTGTCCAAACACGAAAACCGTGATTAGCAGGAAAATAACGATTGGTATTATTCGTTTTGTAGTCATTATCGTTAGTGCACCACCATTCTGTTGCCGACGTTAGGAGGCAACGGAATCTCCGTCTCGCCAGAGTGCGCTGTCACTTAATACCTCTCCCACCACGAAGCAGCTCCCGGTAATAAAGATAAGGTCTTCGGGATTGGCCGCCGCCTTTGCCGCCTCAACGGCTTCTTTCACAGATGGATAAGTTTCGCATGTAAGCCCTTGTTCCCTCATCTTCGCGGCGAGTTTTTCCTGGTCCATCGCCCGCTCGATATGGGCGCGGCAGACGTAATAGGTGAACTCCTTGCGCAGCAGCGGCAGGATGTGGTCGATGTCCTTGTCGCTCACCATGCCGAACACCACGTGTATTTTGCTGTCGTAGGAGGGGCGTTCCTCATAGATGTTGAACATGGAGTGTTTGAGGCAGGCGTAGTTGTGGCCCACATCACAAAGAATGCGAGGCTTTTCGGACAGCAGCTGCCAACGACCGGTTAGTCCGGTGTTTTCCTGCATGTTCAGCACGGCAGCCCCGATTTTATCCTCTTGGATGTTGAGGACGAACTCCAGCACTTTCGCGGCCTGGTAGAAGGTGAGGATGTTCTTGTCCTGATAGTGGGCCTTGAACGGGGTGAAGAGCGAATAGACCTTCTCGTGCGTCTCCTTGTCGCAGATGTTCAAAGTGCCGCAGTTGTTGAAATATTCGTAATTGACATTTGCCGGGAAGAGCGGCGCGTCATGTTGGTGCGCCACATCTTCAAATACGGGGAAGCTTTCGGGGTGATATTCGCCGATGACCACGGGCACTCGGTCCTTGATGATGCCGGCCTTCTCGTAGGCGATTTTCGCAATGGTGTCCCCGAGTAACTGTGTGTGTTCCAGGGAGATGTTGGTGATGACCGAGAGCAGGGGAGTGATGACGTTGGTGGAATCCAGACGACCGCCGAGACCAACCTCGATGACGGCGAAATCGACTTTCTGTTCCGCGAAATAGTGGAAGGCCAACGCGGTGGTGATTTCAAAGAACGAGGGCTCCAAATGCGCGAACTTCTCCTGATATTTCTCGAAGAAATCCAGCACATCCTGCACGGGAATCATCTCCCCGTTGATGCGGATCCGCTCGCGGAAATCGACGAGATGCGGCGAGGTGAAGAGTCCGGTTTTGTAGCCAAGTTCTTGAAAATAAGACGAAAGGAACGACGACACGGAGCCTTTTCCGTTGGTGCCGGCCACATGCACGCAGCGCAGTTTCCGCTGCGGGTTCCCGATGATGTCGAGCAGCGCTTCGATATTTTCAAGTCCCTCTTTATACGCCGAAGACCCGACTTTATGGTACATCGGGTAGGCGGAAAAGATGTTTTCCAGAATTTGTTGGTATGTTTCCATAAATAGTTTTGACAATTAACCGAAGGCCCCACAACCATATACCTCTAACCGTGTAACCCTCTAACCGTGTAACCTTTTTTAAGAGAACACGATAATTCGCAGTTCTTCCTTCCCGGGTTTGTAGAGGGCCTGTTTGGCGCGGGCCACGCACTGTTGCTGGATGTTGCGGTTGGTGATGGTCGTTTTGTGCTTGGAGTTGTTGATCACACGCGCATCGATGACATGACCGTCGGCGGCGATGTGGACTTCCACACAGACTTGACCTTCCTCGTTGACGGTGGCGTCGATGTTGTTGATCATGCCACGGTGGCCGGTGCCGTAGCCGATACCGCCGCCACTACCTGCACCTTCGCCGGGACCGAGGCCGGAGCCCGTGCCGGTACCGATACCTGAACCCGATCCACCGCCACTGCCCGAGCCGCCACGACCGTGGTACATAGATGACTGATCCGGTTTCGGGGTGGAGGGAGCCTGCGTTTGGGCATTCGTGGAGGTACGGTTGGAGTGTGTTACCGCAGGGGCATCTTGCGCATTCTGCGTGGCGTAGTTCTGCCCGGAGGTTGGTTTCGGGTTGGAGGCCACGTCAGGGGTACCGCCACCTCCGCCACCGCCAGCGGGTTCGATGTCCACATAGACCATCTGCTTGGGCGGCGGCGGGGGGATTTGCGTCTTCAGACTGCATGCCAGAAGCAAAATCAACAGCAATGCCATGGTGCCAACCGTCGTGCACCACGCAATCACGTTGTCTTTCCTATTCTCGTTAGTTTTGATCATTTGGCTTCTGTGGCAAGTACCATTTTATATCTCTCTTCCTCGGGGAAGTTCTCGTTCAATTCGTTGAGCACGTCCATCAGCGCGACCACGTTCTCGATCGGGACGCTCTTGTCGGCACGTAGGATGATGTTCTTCTGGGCGGAAGCATCCTGTTCCACGGCGCCCATCAGCACGGGCAGCAGATCCTCGTAGGCCGTGGGCTGCGCAGAAGAACCTTCGGGATTCACATAGTAGTTCAGGTCGGCGTCGATATAGACTTCCAACTGCCTGTTCGACAGCTGTTTCTCGGCGGTGCTTTTCGGCAGCACGAGATTGATGGCGTTCGGCGAAATCATCGTCGAGGTCAGCATGAAGAAGATCAGCAGCAGGAACACCAAGTCGGACATGGATGTCGCGCTGAACGTCGGGTCAATGCGGTTATGCATCTTGATAGCCATGGCAGCGGGAGCTTAAGCGTTTTCGTGAAGCAGATCCATAAACTCGGTGGTGCGCACCTCCAACATATAGACGACGTTGGAAATCCTGGAGATCAGGATGTTGTGGAACGCCAGGGCAATGATGCCGACGACCAAACCGCCCACGGTGGTAATCATGGCGGTGTAGATGCCGGACGACAGGGTGCCGATGTTGAAGTTGTTGGGGTCAGCGGCCATATTGTGGAACGCACCCACCATACCGACGACGGTTCCCAAGAAACCTAACATCGGGGCGATGGCGGCGATGGTGGCCAGCGCGGAGACGCCTTTCTCCAGACGGGAGACTTCCAGGTTGCCCTCATTCTCGATGGCTGTGCGGATATCTTCCAACGGGCGGCCGAGACGGCTGAGACCTTTGTCGATCATGCGTGCCGTGGGGTTGTTGTTGCTGCGGCACAACGCGACGGCAGAGTCCAATTTTCCGTCGTGGATAAAGTCGCGGATGTTGTTCATGAAGTTGCCCTCCTCCTGCGATGCGCGGTTCACCACCAAAAGCTTTTTCACAAAGAAATAGATGGAGAAGGCCAGCATCAGAATCAGCGGGATGATGATCCATAAGCTGTTCACCGCGAACACCAATTTGAAATAGGAGGTTTCCTCAATATGCGGCTCCACAGCGTTGGTCACCGCCATGGAATCATTCACTGCCGCCAATAAAACTGTCATCAAATTCATATCCAAAAAATTTTTAGGCAAAAATACTTTCTTATTTGCTTATTTTTTTGTCCCTCGACTATTTTTTTCTAACATTAAGATGTTTATATAAAACAGGGGAGATAACGTTCCTTTTTTGTAAATATTGTATTTTTGTTCGTCGCTTTTTCAGGCAATTTAGTCAACCAAGTCCATAGTTCAAAGTTAAATAGTTAATGGCCAATAAATCGAATACATCTAATATGAAGAAGTTCGCTGATTCGCAGAACGGCTCGTCGAAGAAGTCTTCCCGCAAGTCTGCCTCCAGCAAGAAGTCCGCGTCTAAAACGTCCTCCTTCTCCCTCTGGGGATTTCTCTCTGGGGAGAAAATGATCGTTTTTTACGGCGTGATGCTCATTTTGTTCTCGATTCTGCTCTTTATTTCCATCATTTCGTTCTACTTCAACGCTCACGAGAACGTCTCCTTTGTAGTGGGCGACCATGTGCAGGAAGCCCCGAACTTGGCCAAGGGCGTCGGTGCGTCCCTTTCCTATTTCTTCATCCAGTTTTTCTTCGGCGTGGCTTCCATCGGTTTTCCGTTCCTTATATTATTATATGGTATAAGATTGGTCTCAAAACGATCGCTTTTGCCGTTGGGGAAAACCACCTTCGCCGTTTTCATGACCATGGCCTGGCTTTCCATAACGTTCGGGCTAATTGGTTATAACACAGATAATTCCTTTCTTGCAGGCAATTTCGGCAACTTCATTTGTCAGTATCTGATTGACCATGTCGGACTGGCTTTCACCATTCTGGTGGATATCGCCCTCTTTTTCCTCATCCTCTTCTTCTGCTATGATGTTTCCTTTTCCGGACTCTTTGGCAGAATTCAACAATGGGCTGTTGACAGAAAGGAGAAAAAGGCTCAGCAACAGCGTGATGAAGTTATGCAGACGGTCGGGGCACCTCGTTTCCAACGCGAGGATCTCCCCGATATGTACACCTCCAACCAAGGCGAACTCAGCGAGGAGTACGCCCCGAAAAGATACGATCTTGTTGATAACAAAGAGCCTGACGATAAGGAAGTTGGCCACGAGGATATCTTCACGCCGGACGATATCTTCCCCGATGATGAACCGGTTTCCACGACCGATGACATTCCGTTCAACATTGTGAACACGCAAGAGAGTCCGCTGTCCTCTTCCGCCATGGATGAGGAGACGGACACGGACGATAGTGACATCGATTTTCCAGATGGAGAGGAGGAACAGCCGCATCGTGCTCTTACCCCCGAGGAGGTGCGCGACCTTGAGCCTTACGACCCCACAAAGGAGCTTTCCCACTTCGAGTTCCCGCCTGTGGAACTGTTGAAAGATTATCCCTACACCGCCTCCACCGAGGAACTGATCAGAAAAGAGCTGATGGAGAACAAGATGAGTATCGAGAAAACGCTGCTCAGCTTCGGTATCGCCATCAAGAGCATCTCCGCCGTGGTCGGCCCGACGGTGACATTGTACGAAATTGTCCCGAAGGAGGGCGTGCGCATCAGCAAGATCAAGAACTTGGAGGATGACATCGCGCTGAGTTTGGCGGCGTTGGGCATCCGTATCATCGCGCCGATACCGGGTCGCGGCACTATCGGTATCGAGGTGCCGAACAAGAACCCGAACATCGTCTCCATGCGCGAGATCATCAATTCCGAAAAGTTCAAGAAAAACAACTACGCGCTGCCTATCGGTTTGGGTAAAACCATCAACAATGAGGCGTTTGTGGTGGATTTGGCGAAGATGCCGCACCTGTTGGTGGCGGGCGCTACCGGTCAGGGTAAGTCTGTCGGTCTGAATGCGATCATCACCTCGCTGCTCTACACGAAGCATCCTTGCGAGATGAAATTCGTGCTGGTGGATCCGAAAAAGGTGGAGTTCACGCTCTATTCGGCCATCGAGAACTACTATCTCGCCACGCTGCCCGACAATGGCGACGCCATCATCACCGACACGAAGAAGGTGGTGCGCACGCTCAATTCCCTTTGCGTGGAGATGGACAACCGCTACGACCTGCTGAAACAGGCCAAGATGCGCAACATCAAGGAATACAATGCCAAATTCTGCGCCCGCGAGCTGTCGCCGGCTTTCGGACACCGCTATATGCCTTATATCGTGGTGGTTATCGATGAGTTTGGCGATCTGATTATGACCGCCGGACGCGAGGTGGAGCAACCTCTGGCCCGTTTGGCACAGTTGGCCCGCGCCATCGGTATCCATTTGGTCATCGCCACGCAGCGTCCTTCCGTGAACATCATCACCGGCAGCATCAAGGCCAACTTCCCGGCGCGTATCGCTTTCCGTGTGCAATCGGGTGTCGATTCCAAGACGATTCTGGATGCCACGGGGGCCAACCAGCTCATCGGCAAGGGCGACATGCTGATTTCCACCGGCAGCGATGTGGTCCGTCTCCAGTGCGCGTTTGTCGATACGCCGGAGGTGGAACAGATAGCGGAATTCATCGAGAAACAGGCCATCGAGCGTCCTTTGCGAGAGCCGTATGAGCTGCCTGACGTGCCCGAACCGGGTGAAGAGGGTAGTGGTCGTGGTGAAGAGTCGGTAAACCCCAACGAGCTGGATCCCATGCTGATCGAGGCCGCCACGCTGATTGTGCAGACCCAGCAGGGCTCTACCTCCTCGATCCAGCGGAAACTGAGTTTGGGATACAACCGTGCCGGCCGCATCATGGACCAGCTCGAAGACCTCAAGATCGTGGGTCCCGGCAGCGGCAGCAAACCCCGCCAGGTGCTCATCAAAACGGAGGCGGAGTTAAGACAACATTTGGCCGATTTGCAACTACTGTAATTAGTTAGTAGTTAGCAGTTAGTAGTTAGCAGTTGGCTGTTAACCGCAACTACTAACTGCTAACTGCTAACTGCTAACTTTGTTATTATGCGATTAGACAAATACCTCACCGACAACCAATTCTTCCCCTCCCGGGAGAAGGCGCAGACCGCCATCAAGCATGAGACTGTGATGGTGGATGGTAAGATTGTGACCAAGGCTTCCATGGACATCACGGAGACGATGCGCGTAGAAGTCATCGACCTTTTCAACAAGTACGTGAGCATGGGCGGGCTGAAGTTGGAGAAGGCCGTGAAGGATTTCGGGTTGGATTTCGGAGGGAAGTCGGTGCTGGACATCGGATCGTCCACGGGAGGCTTTACCGACTGCGCATTGCAATTCGGAGCCGCTTCGGTGACGGCGGTGGATGTGGGCACGGACCAGTTGGTCGAGACGTTGCGCCAAGACCCGCGTGTACACTCCATCGAAAACAAAGACTTTCGGGAATTGACCCCGGAAGACGTTCAGAACCGGCAGTTTGATTTCATCGTTTCCGATGTCTCTTTCATTTCGTTGACCTACATTATCCCTTATATAGACTCGTTCTTGAAGCCCGAAGGTCAGATGATGTTCCTGATCAAGCCCCAATTCGAGGCGGGGCAATCTTTCCTGAACAAGAGCGGCATCGTGACGGACGAGAAGGGGTACAAAACGGCTATCCAGAAGGTGGTGAGCTGCGCCCTGAACCATCGCTATTACTTGCAGAAGCTGGCGATGTCCACGCTGTTCGAGAAGCAGAAGAACGTGGAATTCCTTGCGCTTTTCAGCCGCGTGCCGAGCCGTTACGAGCCGGACTATCCCGCTCTGTTCCAGGAAGTCAAGGCGGTGAAAAAGGAGTTGCGCTGAGAGTCACCCTAACTCAATTCTGTATGAGCCGGCTACCGGCAGAAGCTGGAAAGCATTTGGCAAGGGTTTGGCAAGGGTTAGGCAAGGGGTTGGCAAGGGTAGGCAAGTCCTTTTGCTTGCCATATACTTGCCAACCCCTTGTCATATACTTGCCAACCCCTTGCCAACTACGGCGCAAGTAATGCGCGTCGGTAAGGAACGACGTTTGTCAGAATTGTGGACAAATATGAGGAGATGTGTTGTTGTTGTTTAAAAGAAAGAAAATAACTTTCTTTATCACATCGCGTTCCGCATCGGCTGCATCAGCTGCGATAGCATCTGCTTGGCGCGCATGATTTGGATTTTCACGTTCGAAAGGGAGAGGCCGAGCCGTTCGGCGATTTCCTCGTAGGCGAGGTCCTCGTAGTACCGTAACTCGATGACTTTCCGGTATTTGTCAGGCAGTTCCGACACGGCGGCACGGAGCAATTGCAGCCGCTGCTTGTCGATGACCTCCTCCTCGGGGGTGCGCTGCAGGTTGTCCTCGCTCTGGTCGATGATGGAGGTGGTGCTGGAGGTGTAGAGGTCCTCCTCGAAGTACTGCGGCATGTTGTTCTTCAGCCGCAGGAAGTCGATGCTGTTGTTCAACGCGATGCGGTAGAGCCAAGTGGAGAAGGCGTATTTGGGCGTGTATTTGTCGAGGTAGCGGAACGCCTTGCCGAAGGTCATCAGGGTGAGGTCCTCGGCGTCGTCCTTGTTCTTCACCATGCGCACCAGCATGTAGTAGATGCTGTCGCGGTAGAGGGACATCAGTTCCGCGTAGGCCTGCTGGTCGTTGTGATCCAGTGCCTTGCGCAGCAGCACGTAGTCGCGTTTCGCTTTCTCTGTCTGACAGGTGGTAGTGGTCATTGCGCGATTTTTTTATGGTGAAACTTGGCTGACAGCCAGTGCAACGGATTCAATATAGCGAACAGGATGTCGTAAAACAGAAGCTGCGGGATGATCTGCTTCTCGTGGAGTTTTGCGGCGGAGATGCCCATCACGACGTACATGCTGGCGATGCGCAACAGGGCGATGCCGCCGGCGATATAGAGGGCTAACGGCTGGTGCAGGGCGGCGACGATGGTCAGGGCGAGGAAGATGTAGAACAGGAGGTTTGTCAGTTCGTAACCACTCAGCAGGATTCTGTTTTTCAGGGAGTTGTATTTCCGGGTGAAGAAGAGGCTGACCTTGTGCAGACGCCAGTAACCGTAACTTGGACTGTGCTGCTGCACGGTGGCGGCTTCGGGGGCGAACTCCACAGCAACGTTGTTCGGGGTGGCGGCGCGGTGGATGAAAATGTCCTCCTCGCCGTAAAGCAGATGGCTGTAGGAGATGAAACCGTTCTGCTTGTAGAAGAGCGGCCGCATGAACGCCACGTTGTTGATGTCGCCGCGGTAGGTGCTGTGCATCAGCGCGTGGGCGAAATATTGCACCGCACCCACGAGGTTGTCGTAGTGCAGGAAGTGGCTGTAAATCCCTTTTTTCTTTTCGAAAGTGCTGTATCCCAACACGATGCGGCGTTGGAACTGGAAGTTCTGGGCCATGGAGGCGAGCCATTGGTTGGAGGCAGGCCGGCAGTTCGGGGTGGTGAGCAGGATGTGGTCGTAGGTGGCGCACTTGACCCCCATTGAGATGGCCATTTTCTTGCCCCGGCTTGTGGAAACGGCGGTGCTCAAATCCACAATCTTGATGTTGGGGTATCGGTCCTTGTATTCGCGGATGGCCTGCAGCGAGTTCTCATCGCGGGAACGGTCGTTCACAACGACGATCTCGAAGAACGAATACTGTTGCTCCAAAAGAGCAGGAAGGTTCTGCACGGCCAGGGCTGCGTCGTCGCGCACCACGATTACCACCGACACGGGTATGTCACGAAACCCCAGCGCATTTTTCTTCCGATGGAATGCGAAACGGCCGTAGATGACGTAGTAATAGACTAATTGTAAGAGAGTTATAACGCCAAATAGAATTAAAATAGCCAGTGCTACTTCGCTAATTTGCATTTTATGAAACGGTTTAGGTTAATAGTTTGGCCGCAAAAGTAAGTTTTATTTCGTTAAAAGATGTATCTTTGCGCACAAAATTATAAACAAACTTACGAACAATACGATGAAGTTTACGCTCCAGAAAGAAGACCCCAAAAGTCGCGCCCGCGCCGGTCTTATTGAGACCGCCCATGGCCAGATTCAGACCCCGATTTTTATGCCTGTTGGAACATTGGGTGCTGTCAAATCGCTGCATATCAGGGATTTGAAAAACGATGTGAAGGCGCAGATCATTTTGGGCAACACCTACCATCTTTATCTGCGTCCGGGCATGGATGTGCTGCGCGAGGCTGGCGGTCTGCACAAATTCAACGGTTGGGACCGTCCGATCCTCACCGACAGCGGCGGCTTCCAGGTCTTCTCGCTCAGCCATCGTCGCAAAATCAACCCGCAGGAAGGGGTCTGGTTCCAGTCGCACATCGATGGATCACGACATCTTTTCAGTCCGGAGAAGGTGATGGACATTGAGCGCACAATCGGGGCCGACATCATCATGGCTTTCGATGAATGCACGCCCTATCCCGCTGATTACCAGTATGCCAAGAAGTCGATGGAGACCACCTGCCAATGGCTTGACCGCTGCATCGCCCGTCTGGACGAAACGGAACCGTATTACGGATATGAGCAGACGCTGTTCCCGATTGTGCAAGGCAGTACTTACCGCGACTTGCGGGTGAAATCCGCCGAATTTGTGGCCTCCAAGAATTGCGACGGCAATGCGATCGGGGGCGTTTCTGTAGGCGAACCCACTGAGCTGATGTACGAGATGACAGACATCTGCTGCCAGATTTTGCCGAAAGACAAACCGCGCTACCTGATGGGAGTAGGTACACCCGCTAACATTCTGGAAGACATTGCGTTGGGTGTGGATATGTTCGACTGTGTGATGCCCACGCGCAACGGCCGCAACGGCATGATCTTCACGTGGGAGGGAATGATGAACATGCGCAATGAGAAGTGGAAGAACGACTTCACGCCGATCGATGCGAAGAGCGACCTCTTCGCCGACCGCGAATACACTCGTGCCTACCTGCGTCACCTCTATGTGTCGGACGAAATTCTCGGTCCCATGATCGGCAGCATCCACAATCTGCACTTCTACCTCGATTTGGTGACCACTGCCCGCCAGAAAATCCTCGACGGCACCTATTCCACCTGGAAGGACGAGGTGCTACCAAAGGTTTCGCGTAGGTTGTAGCGATAATTGCAAAATCTTTGATATTGTAGGGGCGAATAATTATCTGTAGGGGCGAATAATTATTCGCCCCTACATGTATAATAATGTCACAACGACAGTATGAACCGCAATGTGTCGATGCCGTCCGGATAGTCCGAGAGGGTGGGGGATTGCGCACTGCCGAAAGGCTCCGCGTGCGTGATGCGCGGGTCGCGGCTCACGATGCATTGGAGCAGTTCGGAATCATCTTCCAAACGACGGTTCACCTTTTCGATGTCGTCGTAATATTCGTAGTAAACCATCCCGATGGGTGATGCATAATTCTGATTCTCAGTCAACAAGAAGGTGCCGGCATCCATGTAGAAAAGCTTGTTCATCAGATGCACGGCCTTTTGGTATTCCAGATTGTTGTTGAACTGGTGGTGCTGGGCGATGGGCTGGCTTTGTTGTGTTAAAATTCGTAAAAAAGGGACGAAGTCGTAATCCTTAGGGACGAATAGTTTCGACACGGAGCGGCAGCCGAGACCGAAATAGAGGTAGATGTCGTCAGCGAGGGCGCGAAGTTCCTCCTCAGTTTCCGTGCCGTTGAGCACGGCCACGCTGTTGCGGTTTTTGCGCAGGATGTGCGGGTATTTGCTGAAGTAGTAGTCGAAGTAGCGGGCGGAATTGTTGCTCCCCGTCGCGATAACCGCATCGAAATCCGAAACCTTTTCCACGAACGAGATTCGCTCCCCGAAGCGCGGCTCGATGCGGATGAGTTCCTGAGCGAGCACGGGCAGCAGCCGTTTGTCTTGCGAGGAGAGTTTCCCTTGGTAGTCGTTGCCGCTCACGAGGATGCAGAAGAAATCGTGGAAAGCGGCCACGGGGATGTTCCCGGCGGAAATCACGGCCACGGTGCGGCGCGGGTCCTCGGCGGGCGCAATATCTTGATACTTTGCGAAATATGCGTCCAACGCCTCGGGCGCGAGCATCAGCGCAATGGCGTCAAGTGCATGCCGGCAGAACTCCGGCGTGAACCAGCTGTTCTCGCGGTACTGCCGTTCAATGGTCTCCCCGAAGGTCTCCTCCACCCACTGCGGATCCGCGAGATGTCGGCCTAATTGTCTGAAGGATTGGATGTTGTCTGCAAACATATATTCTTTTATTCGTGCGTCTTGTCCCTGCGGAATTCCAGGGGTGGCGGCGCTCGTACCTCGCGCCTTACCCCTTGCTACCAAGCTTTTGTCCCTGCGGGACTGCTTAAGGAAATAGTATAAAAATTATGCAAGGGCTTTTCGTTACAACTGCTAACTGCTAACTGCTAATTACTAATTGTTCTCACCACCTCGTCCAGTATCCGCTTCACTTCCGCTTCCGGGAATTTCTCGATAATGCCTTGTTCGACAAGCAGATCCATCACGCGATGGGTTTCATCGATGTCGCGTTTGGCAAGTTTGTAGATTTCGTCGCGGGTGAGCGGGTTGCGGGCGAGACCTGCCTTGACGGCACATTCGCCCACGGCGGCGGCCACTTCGGGGAAGAGCTCGCTGTCCATCATCGTGGGCATGATGCGGTCGGGGCTGATGCCCTGCCGCTCGGCAAAGTCGGCGATGGCGTGCGCGGCGCAGACGGCCATCTCGTCGGTGATCTTGCGCGCCGCGACCAGCAGTGTGCCTTTCAGGATGGAGGGGAAGCAGACGGAGTTGTTGACTTGGTTGGGGAAGTCGCCGCGACCAGTGGCCACGATGTAGGCGCCGGCGGCCTTGGCGGCGTGCGGGTAGATTTCCGGCACGGGGTTGGCGCAGGCGAACACGATAGCCTTCTCCGCCATCAGCGAAATCCATTCGGGCTTGATGGTGTCGGGACCGGGGTGGGAGAGGGCCACCAGAACGTCCGCCCCTTTGAAAGCCTCTTCGGGAGTGGTAACGCATTGCGGGTTGGTAATCTGGCAGAGTCGCCACTGCGGATAGAATCGCGTATCTTTTTCGTAATCGGCACGGTTTCTATGGAGAGTGCCGTCTTTGTCGAACATGATGATGTTTTCGGGTTTCGCGCCGTCTTGGATCATCAGGCGGGCGATGCTGCTGTTGGCGGCACCTGCGCCGTAGAGCACGATCCGCACGTTGTCAAGGCGTTTGCCCACGATCTTGAGGGCGTTCAGTACACCCGCGAGCGTCACGCAGGCGGTGCCTTGCGCGTCGTCGTGCCAGACGGGGATGTCGCATGCCTCACGCAGCACGTCGAGCACGCGGAAGCAGTTGGGCTGCGAGATGTCTTCGAGGTTGATGGCCCCGAAACTGGGCTGCACCATCTTCACGAAGTCGATGATCTTGTCGGGCTGGTGCTCGCCTTTCTCGTCGCGGCTGTCGATGCAGAGCGCGGTGGCGTCGATGCCGCCCAGGTATTTCATGATGAGCGCCTTGCCTTCCATCACGCCGAGACCGCCGGGAGGCGTGCAGTCGCCATCGCCCAAAACGCGGGTGCTGTCGCTGACCACTGCCACCATGTTCGATCGGTTGCTGAGCTGGAAGGAGCGGTTGTTGTCGTCGCGGATAGTGGTGGAAATGGCGGAAACGCCCGGCGTGTACCAAGCGTTGAACCAGTTCAGACTCTCGATCGGCACTTTGGGCAGCGTGCCCATCTTGCCGCGGTAATATTCGTGCGCAAAAAGTGACAACTGCTTGTAGAACAGTGTTTTTGCTTTCGCTTTCTGCGCCTCGTCAAAGGACTTCGGGAAAAGGTCGTCGAGATGTTCAATACTATTCATAATAGCTTTTGATTTGAGCGGCAAAGATACGATTTTTGGAATTGATAATTGAAAATTGATTTGAAGATTTAGGTAGCGACTCCCCAGGCGAAATTATCCATTATCCATTATCAATTAAAATTGTATTTTTGCACCATGAAAAAAATAGTAGTTGACGTAAGGAATACGGTACCCGTATATTGCATGAACAACGACGCGCATGTGCAAGTGCCCTGCGGCGTCAAGTTGCTGGATTTAGTGGACATTTCCGGCGTGGAACAGGATAAAGAAGCCCCCTTCCTCGGGGCGCTGGTGAACAACAAGGTGCGCGACATGTCGTTCCGCATCACCAAACCCGCCCAGGTGCATTTTTTCACCTACTACAGCACCTACGGGCGCAACGGCTACATGCGTTCGCTCTTCTTCCTGCTGTTCCATTCGGTGGATAAACTCCTTCCCGCGAAGGTGAAACTCCACATCAAGCACTCCATTTCCGGCGGGCGTTACTGCACGTTGGAGAATCTCGACGGCCCGATCACGGATGCACTCGTGACGAAACTCTATCTTCACATGAAAGATACCGTACATCGCAATTTTCCCTTCATCCGCGAGGAAATGCTGACGGACGATGCCATCAAGGCATTCCAGGACCGCGGTTTGGAGGACAAATACGAGTTCTTCAAGGACCGGGATCGCATCTACACCTCCGTCTATCATCTTGACGACAGCATTAACTACTATTACGGCTTTTTGGTGCCCTCTACCGGCTACCTGACCACGTTCGGGCTGGAGAAATACGAGGAGGGGCTGCTGCTGAAGCTGCCTTCCAAAAAGAACATCAAGACGATGGCCAAAACCCGACAGTTGCCCAAGCTGTTCTCTGTCTATAAGATGGACAAGCAGTGGGTGGCGTCAATGGGCGTGCCGCACGTGTATGATCTTAACAAATACAGTGACAGCCGGCAGATGCAATATGGGGTCCTGGTGGCGGAGTCTTATCAGGAGAAACATCTGGCACGCGTGGCCGACACGATTCATCAGAACAGCAATGTGAAGATGGTGCTGATCAGCGGCCCTTCCAGTTCGGGAAAGACCACCAGTTGTCGTCGCCTGTCGGTGCAGTTGGCTGTGCTGGGTTACCATCCCGTGCCGATTTCCGTCGATGACTTCTTTGTGGAACGCGAAGAGACCCCGAAAGATGAAAATGGCGAGTATGATTTCGAGTCCTTGCACGCCATTGATCTGCCCCTCTTTAACAGCACGTTGAGCAGGTTGCTGGCGGGCGAAAAAGTGGAGATTCCCACCTTCGACTTCGCCCAGGGCAAGAAAGTGTGGAAGGGGAACACGCTGCAGCTGCGCGAGAATTCCATCCTCGTCATCGAAGGTATTCACTGTCTGAACCCCGAGCTCACGGCGCAGGTGCCTGACGAGGTGAAGTTCAAAATTTTCGTTTCCGCCCTGACTTCCCTCTCCTTGGACCGCCAGAACCCGATTCCGACTTCTGATAACCGGCTGATACGCAGGATTGTGCGCGACTACAACTACCGTGGCTATTCGGCCGTGGATACGATTCGCCGGTGGCCAAGCGTGCGTCGCGGCGAAGAGCAGAACATCTTCCCGTTCCAGGAAAATGCCGACGTGATGATCAACACTTCGCTGGTATTCGAGCTCTCGGTGCTCAAACCTTACGCAATGCCGATTCTCTACGGCGTGCCGGAAACGGTCCCTGAGTATGCCGAGGCGCAGCGTCTGATCAAGTTGCTCTCATTCTTCAAAACCATCCCTGTCAACTCGTTGCCGGGAACCTCGATTCTGCGCGAGTTTGTGGGCGGAAGCTCCTTTGTCCTCTGATGATTACCCTGATCGGTTCCGGAAATGTGGCCACGTGGATGGCGCAGCGGCTGCAAAGTTCGTCGCGTTTTCCCGTGACGCAGGTTTTTAGCCGCAAGCTGGAGAATGCCCGTCGGCTGGCGGAACTATCGGATGCAGAGGCAATAGACGATATTCGCCAATTAAGTCCTGACAATCAAATCTATATCTTCGCTTTGGCGGATAATGCATACGAAACAGTCCTGCCGCGGCTTCCTTTCCGTTTGCCGATGGCTTTTACGACCTCCGGCACGGTATCTTGCCAGTGCCTGCGAGAGTATGCCGATCGCTTTGGAGTGATCTATCCGCTGCAGACGTTTACCAAGTCACAGGATATGAGGACGTTGGAAGTTCCATTGTGTTTGGAATCCGACTTTGTGGGCGATAACAAGGACTTGATGTGGAAGTTGGCGCGGGAACTGTCGCCGAGTTGCTATGAGGTGTCGGAAGCGCAGCGGGCGCGGATGCATGTGGCGGCGGTCTTCGCCTGCAATTTTAGCAACGCTATGTATCAGATTGCGTATAAGTTGTTGGAAGAGAAAGGTTTGCCGTTCGAGATACTGCTTCCGTTATTGCGCCAGACGGTGGAAAAAGTCTCCACGATGACCCCTGCAGAAGCCCAGACCGGACCTGCTGTGCGTCGAGACACGAATGTGATGCGGGCTCAGCTGGCCGAATTGGAAGACGAGCGTCTGCGGGAGTTGTACCGCATGGTGTCCGACATGATCATGGAGAGCGTATGAACTATTTTTTGTACTTTTGCGGCTTCTTAGAAGTGACGCTTTGAACTTTGAACTTTGAACCTGGAACTTTGAACTTTGAACTTTGAACTTGGAACCAACAAGAGATCTTATCTCACCTTTTATGAATAATGTAGTTTTATCAGTGAATATCAGAAATATGAAAAGAATATCGACAATCGTTTGCGCCCTGCTTTTTGGGTGTTCATTGTTTTTCGGGTGTGACAAAGTAGAAGGCCCCTATTATGAGGTCTTGACCAATGAGGATGTTTCGGTGAATTTTCCCGACATCGATCCCTCCACGGTTTACCGCAAGATGCTGATCGAGGAGTTCACGGGACACCGTTGCACCAACTGTCCGGCCGGGCACCAGATTCTCGACAACCTGCATCAGCAGTACGGCGACACGTTGGTGGCGGTGGGCATCCACTACGGAACGCTTGCCAAGCCTGTCGGAAGTACGTTCAGCTACGACTTCCGTACCGAGGCTGGCACCCGTATTGGTGATGCCTTCAGCATCGAGGCCATCCCGGCGGCTATTGTGAACCGTAACGACAAACAGGGCGGATGGCCACGTGAACAGTGGGCAAACGTTCTCCGCGACATCGACCGCACGCAAGTGCCTGTCGCCCTGCAGCTCATCAACGAGTACAATGCAGGCAGTAAGACGTTGAAGGCCAACGTGAAGTTGACGATGCTGAAGGACTATGCGAACACCCTGCGGATTGTGGTTTACGTGCTGGAGGACGGCATCGTGAAACCCCAGAAGGACGGCAGCGAGGATATTCTCGACTACACGCACAACCACGTGCTCCGCGCCGCGTTGACCGACCCGTTTGGATATCCGCTTCGCGGCAGTGTCGGTGATTGGCATGCCGGCGATACCGATACATACGCCGTCTCGATAGACCTCTCCAACACCGACTGGGTGCCGGAGAACTGTTCTGTGGTGGCCTTCCTTTACGATGCCCTCAGCGAAGACGTGCTGCAAGTGGAGACAGCGAAAGTGGTTGGGGAGTAGGGAAAAGGCAAAAGGCAATAGGCAAAAGGCAAAAGGCAATAGGCAATTGGGAAGAGGCAAAAGGGAATAGGGAAAAGGTAAAGCAATATCAAAGTCAATTCAGAGTATTATATGAAAATAGTCGCTGTAGAACCGATAGGGATTTCCGCCGAGAGAGCGGAAGCGATCAAACAGGATTTGGCCGCCAAGGGTCACGAATTTGTCTGGTTTCCGGACCGCAAAGAGGATGCCGCCACGCTGGTGGAACGGATGAAAGATGCCGAGGTGGTCATCATTTCGAACATCCCGCTGCCGGCCGAAGTGTTGTCACAATGCCCGAAGCTGCAGTTCTTGAACGTGGCTTTCACGGGATTGGACCACATCGATTTGGCCTATTGCCAGGAACATAATATCTTGGTGAAGAATGCTTCCGGTTATGCCACGGAAGCGGTGGCGGAACTCGCTGTCGGATTGGCTATTGACGTTTACCGCAAGATCACTTTCCTTGACGGAACCATCCGTCAGGGCGGAGTGCGCGGGGCGTTCCTCGGACGGGAACTGCGCGGCAAGACTGTCGGTATCGTCGGGACCGGTGCCATCGGCACCCGCACGGCGGAGTTGTTCAGGGCGTTCGGCTGCCGGGTGATTGCGTGGAGCAGAACCCACAAGCCTGAGGTGATGAACCTTGGCGCAGCATACGTCACATTGGAGGGGCTGATGCGTGACAGCGACATCATCTCGCTGCATGTCCCGCTGACCGCCGAAACCAAACATCTGATCAGCAAAGAGATGTTGGCTTTGTGCAAGCCCACGGCCATTCTCATCAACACGGCGAGAGGAAACGTGGTGGATATGGACGCATTGGCAGAATGTCTGCGCGAAGGCCGCATTGCCGGCGCGGGCATCGACGTATATGAAAAAGAGCCGCCGCTCGCGGAGAATCATCCGCTGTTGTCGGCTCCCAATTGCGTGCTCGTCCCCCACGTGGGCTACGCCACCCGCGAGGCATTTGACATCCGCATTGATATTATTCTGGGGAATTTGTAAAGAAAACGCCTCATGCCGGCCTTGAGCTGGCATTCCCACCGTAATTGTTTGGGATCGCGGGTCAAGCCCGCGACGAGGACAGGCTGAATCCAAAATCTGGATTCAGCGAATAATCAGTTCCTCCCAGCGCACCTTCGGTACATAATGCACACCGTTCTCCCGCCAGTACGCGTGGCTGTCCTCCGCTGAAATCTCCTTCAGCTCGATTTTCTCGTTCCCTTTGCCGATGGCGAGAATCAGCACGGGCGGGTAGGGGAGTGCGAACGCCTCTTCGATTTTTTTCGCGTTGAACGCACCGATAATCAATCCGTTATAGCCCATATCGACGGCTTTGAGCAGCATGCTTTGCGCCGCGATGCCCATATCCACGTGCAGCATTTTGCTTTCGGGGACGGTGGCGCATACGATGATGAAGGCTTTCGGCTCGGTGCCGGGGAACGGCAGGTGCAGTTCGGGCAGCATCCCGCCCAACTTGATGTTTTCCAGCACTTTGTCCGCACCGGTGTCCTCGGTCACCAGCTTGAACCGCAGTGCCTGCTGGTTTTTGGCCGACGGAAGCAGCGCGTTCACTGCCACGATTTGTTCCAATGCGGCAGCCGACACTTTATACGCCGGGTCGTAGCCGCGGTAGCTCCGGTTCTTCTTCAGGAGCGAAACCAAAGAGTGCCCTGATTTGGAAACCGGGGCACTCTTTTTCTGACGATAGTCGTCAAATTTATTTTCTAAATAATTGTCTGCCATTTGATTTTGGCCTTTGGCTGTTAGCTATTGGCTTTTGGCAATTCTATTTAACTCTCCATTGCCAAATGCTGATATTTGGGGTTATTCCTCGTCATCTTCTCCGAGACCGCCGAGCATCTGTTTCAGCTCTTCGGGCGCATCCTTGATGTCTTTTGCGTCAGAGGGGAGCAGGAAGTTAGTGGGTTTCACCTTCTTGTCGGGGGTGATTTTCGTGGCGGTGGTGATGACGGTCACGCTCTCACCGTTGATCTCTGTCTTGGTTTCCGTGCAGAGCGGATAACCTTTCAGATCGGGGTGGTCGTAAAAGTTGATGTTGTCGCCGAGTCCCAGCTCGTTGGTCACCCACATGACGGTGGAAATCTCTTCGTCGGTCTCAAGGTCGGTGACGGTCATGGTCACTTTCTTGCAGTTGTAACCGCATATGGTCTTGGTCTCGTCACTGTATTTATAGTCGTATTTTACAGTGTTTTGTTTTTTCTTCAGGTCTTCCTCGGTCTGCTGGATGTAGTATTTGCCGTAGCCGGGGATGCCGAAAACGATGGTGTAGGTCTTGTTGTTGCCGTTGGCGATGGTGGACATGTCAATGCCAACATTCATGTCCATGCGGTAATTGTTGCCCATGACGGTGTACTCCATGGTCTGTTCGGCCAACTCAGCGGCAACGTTGGGATCCGTGATGCCTTCAGCAGACAACTCGAAAGTGATTTTGCCGGCGAAAGGCTTTTGGGCGAAGGCACCGACAGTGCAGATCATCATGGCGACGATCAGAAATAAACGTGTTTGTTTTTTCATTTTTTAAAGGTATTTGTTGTTAATAATCTCAACTTATTTCAGACGGCAAAGATACATTTTTTATCAAATGGTTTAAATGGATGAGAAATATTAGTTCCAAGTTCAAAGTTCCAAGTTCCAAGTCTTTGAACCTGGAACCTGGAACTTTGAACCTGGAACCTGGAACTTTTTTCTCTCTCAAATTATAATAATTTCCCATTGTCGCCGTTAAATAACCCGTTTAATAAATTGAAGCAGATGAATACGAAGATTTTATGGGCGGACGATGAGATTGATTTGTTGAAGCCGCATATCCTTTTTCTGAAATCGAAAGGTTACGACGTGATTCCCGCCATGAGCGGCATGGAAGCGCTCGAAATCCTGAAGAACGAGTTTGTGAATATCATCTTTTTGGATGAAAACATGCCGGGTTTGAGCGGTTTGGAAACCCTCCAGCGACTCAAAAAAGACTATCCGCATATCCCCATCGTGATGATTACCAAGAGCGAGGAGGAACACATCATGGAGGACGCTATCGGTTCCAATATTGCCGACTACCTCATCAAACCGGTGAACCCCAACCAGATATTGCTCTGTCTGAAGAAGAACATCGACAACAAGAAGTTGGTGAGCGAGAAGGTGACCAGCAACTACCAGCAGTCGTTCCGCGAACTCTCCATGCGCATTTCCGACCGTTTGAGCGTGTCAGAGTGGGAGGAACTTTATAAAGAACTGGTACGCTGGGAATTGCAAATCGAAAAAATCGAGGACGAAAGTGTCACCGAGATGTTGGCGGCGCAGAAGGAGGAGGCCAACATCCAGTTTGCCAAGTTTGTGCAGCGCAACTATCTCGACTGGGTGAACGGTCGCACTGATGACAAACCTCTCCAATCGCATACCGTGTTGAAAGAGAAACTCTTCCCGAAACTCAGCGACCAGAAGAGCACCTTCCTGTTCGTCATCGACAACCTGCGTTACGACCAATGGCGCAGCATCTACCCGATGGTTCACGACTACTATTACATCCAGGACGAGAGTCTCTGCTACAGCATCTTGCCCACGGCCACGCATTACGCCCGTAACGCCCTGTTCTCCGGACTGATGCCGTCGGTGATTGCCAAGAAATATCCCGCATACTGGCTCAACGAGAACGATGCCGGCAGCAAAAACCAGTTCGAGGAGCAGCTGTTGGGCGAATATCTGAAACGTTATGGCAAGAACATCAAGTATTCGTATCACAAAATCCTCAACGCCGACTACGGCAAGAAGGTTTTCGACAACTTCCATCAGATGGTGAACAATCCGCTGAATGTCATCGTGTTCAACTTTGTGGATATGCTTTCGCACGCGGGCACGGACGTGAACGTGGTGCGTGAGCTGGCCGACGACGAGAAGTCTTACCGCAGCGTCACGGCCTCCTGGTTCGAAAACTCGGTGCTGTTCGACATGATTAAATGGTTGGCAGAAAGGAAGATCCCGGTGATGATAACGACCGACCACGGTACCATCAAGGTGGATCGGGCATTGAAAATGGTGGGCGAGCGCGACTTGAATACGAACCTGCGCTATAAGGTGGGCCGCAGCAGCATGGATTATCCCGCCAAGGAGGTCTTCGAAATCAAGAATCCCGACGATGCTTTCCTGCCGAAGGAGAACATGACGCAGCGTTTCATTTTCGCCATGCGCACCGACTTCTTCGCCTACCAGAACAACTTCAACCAGTACGTGAATCTCTACAAGAATACCTTCCAGCACGGCGGCATCTCGATGGAAGAGATGATGATTCCGTTCGTGACGCTGGCTCCTAAAAATCTGTAATGTTCAAGGACTGCTGTCCACATTAACCTCTGACTGTCTCCCGGATTGCTTTCCGCGCCTCTTTCCAGCGCGGAAAGTATTGGTCCATCAGGGCATGGAATTTCGGGCCGTGGTTGGCTTCGATAAGGTGGGCGAGCTCATGCACCACCACGTGTTCCACACACCATTCGGGAAGCAGCAGCAAGTAGGTGCTGAAGCAAATGGCGCCGGTCTTCTTGTTGCAAGCGCCCCAGCGCGAAATCGTGGGCTTATAGGTGATCCGCGTCGGCTTGACACCCATCAAGGCAGTATATTTCAATAACATAGGTTGAACAAGCGCGTCAAGTCGTTGCACGGCTTCGCGCACCTGTTCGCGGGTCTCCAGTGGCAGTTGACTGTAGAAGTTGGATCGCTGACGGTTCGCTGCGAGCTGCTTCTGCAATGCCTTCTGGATCCATGTCTCGTTGCTTTGGATGAACCGGTCGATCTCGCCCTTCGGCACCCCGTAGGGCGCGCTGATGTGCAAGTCGCCGTTGCTCACCACCCGCATCGACAATCGCCGGGTTCGTCTGTGTGTGATGACGATTTTCATGATATAAACGATTGAACACTATTGAGTTGAAAAGGCCACCACTGGACTTTTTACCATAAGTTCCTTGCCGTAGAGAATGAAAAAACACTCGTATGTGGAATTGCGGTGTAGGTCGCGGAGAGTGAGGTGGGCGGTGGAGGTGTTGTCGCGGCGGATCCGGGCCTCTTCGGTCATCCAGATAGCGGAGTTCAATGGCTTGTAGCAGAGAACTGCCCGCCAGCGACCGTGGTTCGGGGGTGTGAAATGACAGTGGAAGGTCACCGCTGGGTGTGTGCCTGCGAGAAGCGACCATTTGTGGGTGACGGATATGTCCTCCGGTCCGAACTGCAACCACAGGGAATCGGACGGGATCTTGCTGAAAATTTCCGCGAAGGCGCGGTCGGTATCATTTTCGCTGTCCAGTTTGTCATCGCGCCAAAGCAGCAGCGTTGCGGCAATCAGACTGCCTGCAATAAGCAAGACAGCCCATAATGTCGGGCTTGAGATTGCCTGCTTAACGCTGTTTCGGAACGGAGACGTGCCCGCCTTGGAATGGTCGCGGTCCATTTTAGTAGTCAGACCGCGAAAACATCTCCAACCGCCAGTGGTCGCCGTACTCGTCGTCAAATTCGATGAAGAACTCCTTGCGCGACAGCCGCCTGATGTCGGCGGTGAAATCGTAGTGCTTCCCGAAGAAGGTGTAGTCGAACTTGATGGTCTTCGCCTTGGGGTCCAGAATGTAGGTGGCGAACGATGACTGACGAAGCTGTCCGTTGTAAATGCCCGTCAGCGACATCACATGGTCGGCGTACATATAGTAGAACGTCGTGGGGGCGTAGCCGATATATTCGGTGGAGTCGATTTCCACGCCGTTGAGATAGGTGTGCGCCACCTGCCACGAACCCACAATCCGGTATTCGCTCGAATAGAAACTGGGGACACCTTCCGGGTAGTTCTCGCACGAGGAGAACGCGATGGCGGCCATTACGGCTACGATGATTATTTGCAATTTTTTTTTCATAAGGATTGGTTATTGACCGTCGTAGAGACGCAAAATTTTGCGTCTCTACATTCGTCGTAAATGTTATTACCTTTTTTTACCGTTTCATCAATTGGTCGTACAGTTGCTTCATCCCTACCGTCGCCTTTTCAGTGATATAGGTCACGCGGCGGGAGATGGATCCCGGCTGTTTCGGGTCGATGACGTAGATTTCGGCGTTGGCCGGAGCATAGTAGAGTAGTCCCGCGGCGGGATAGACCGCCAACGACGTTCCGATAATGATCAGGATGTCAGCTTGTTCCACTTCGCGGGCGGCGGCATCCAGCAACGGCACGGCCTCTCCGAACCAGACGATGAACGGACGCAGCAGGGAGCCGTCCTTGGCGCGCTCGCCGTACTTCATGGGGGCGTATCCGATGTCGAAGACCTCCGTCTTGCGCTCGTTGCAGGCTTTCGTGAGCTCGCCGTGCAGGTGGATGATTTTCGAGGAACCGCCACGCTCGTGCAGGTTATCGACATTCTGCGTGACCACCGTCACGTCGTACTGTTCTTCCAACTTCGCCACTAACTTGTGCGCGTCGTTGGGCTGACAGTGCTCCAGCTGGGATCGCCGCTCGTTGTAGAAGTCGATGATGAGTTTGGGGTTGCGGTACCAGCCGTCGATGCTGGCCACATCCTCCACGTTGTGGTTTTCCCACAGCCCGTCGCTGTCGCGGAAGGTGCTGATGCCGCTCTCTGCGCTGATACCCGCACCGGATAATATCACGATTTTTTTCATACTTCTTGTTTTTTGTTTATGTATCTGTATCGCCCCACACTGCGCTCCTCCGTCGCTTGTGTGGGGTTAATTGCTCTACCGAGCTCTTGTCCCTCCGGGATTGCTCAAGGAAGCTGTTTTAATATATTGGGGTCGCCCGTAACTACTAACTACTAACTGCTAATTGTTTTCGTCTCCGAAAACGACCCCGACCCCTCTTGCCGTTTTCACGAGGAAATCGTCCGGTTTCACGAGATGCGGTTCCTTGACGGCCTCTTCGAGGGGCACATACGAGATGTTCGGGTGGCGATAGACCACGAGGTTGCCGTACTTTTTCTCCTTCACGAGCTCGAAGGCTTTCACGCCGAACTCAGTGGCGAGGATGCGGTCGTAGGCCACGGGGGTGCCGCCTCTTTGCAGGTGTCCGAGCACCGTCACGCGGATGTCGTGCTCCACGCCGAGGTCAACGAGCTCCTGTTTCAGCACGTCACCCACGCCGCCGAGTTTGATGTGCTGGTCGCCGATCGCCGTGGGGGCGTGTCCGGTGACTGTCCCGCCGACGCGTTTCGCGCCCTCGGCGATGACGATGTTGCAGAAGCCCATGCCGTTCTTATAGCGGGCCTCGATTTTCTTGGCGATGGCTTCGGGACGGTAGGGGATTTCCGGGATGATGCAGACATCCGCACCGCCGGCAATGGCCGTGTGGAGGGCAATCCAGCCCGCGTCGCGACCCATCACCTCCATGATGAAGACGCGGTTGTGGCTCTCGGCGGTCGTCACCAACTTGTCGATGGCCTCCGTGGCGATCTGCACCGCCGTCTGGAAACCGAAGGTGAAGTCCGTGCTCGACAGGTCGTTGTCAATGGTTTTCGGCACGCCCACCACGGGAATGCCGAGTTTGAGGAGGTCTAAGGAGATCCGTTGCGACCCGTCGCCGCCAATGTTGATGATGGCGTCGAAGCCCATGTTCTCGAAACGTTTCTTCATGAGCTGGGAGCGGTCCTCCACCTTCCATGAACCGTCGGGTTGCCGCACGGGGAAGTGGAAGGGGCCTCCCTTGTTGGTGGTCTTGATGATGGTGCCGCCTTTCACATGCAGGCCGGAGACCATGCTTTCGGTAAGCTCCACAATCTCCACATTGTCCTTGAGGATGCCGTTGAACGATTCGATGCAGCCGTAGATCTGCCATTCATCCTCTTCTAAATGAGCGCGTTTCACGATGCCGCGGATCACCGCGTTCAGTCCGGGACAGTCGCCGCCGACCGTCGCTATCAATATTTTATGGGCCATATTCGTGGGTGTATGGGTTATGGTTTATGGGTTAGGGGGCTAACTCATCTCCAGCATCCGCTGTATCGGCAGCAGCGCCTTCTGCCGCAGCTCCTCGTCCATGATGAGTTCCGGCTCTTCGTTCAGGAGGGCGTCGTAGATGTTCTGCAGGTTGTTCTTCTTCATGTTGAGACAGTCGTGCTCGGGGGCGCCGTTGTACAGCGTGTAGAGCTGCTTGTCG
The DNA here is from genome assembly GCA_017962275.1 of Bacteroidales bacterium. GTDB lineage: Bacteria > Bacteroidota > Bacteroidia > Bacteroidales > WCHB1-69 > F23-D06. The sequence goes on along the minus strand of JAGCVQ010000053.1, from coordinate 15,425 downwards.
GGATTGCGCTTCTGCATCTCGTAGATGATGCCGCTCTCGGTGACGACGATGAACTCCTTGGCCTCGCTTTCGCCGATGAAGTTGAGCATCGCGGCAGTGGAACCGATGAAATCGACCTTCTCCAGCAGCTCACGACGGCATTCGGGATGCGCCACCACCAAGGCATCGGGATGCTCGGCTTTCGCCTTTTCCAAATCCTCCACCCCGTAGTGGTCGTGCACGCAGCAGGCACCGTCCCACAGAATCATGTCGCGGCCCGTCATTTGGTTGATATAATCACCCAAGTTGCCGTCGGGCACGAAGATGATTTTCTCGTCTTCGGGCAATTGGTTGACGAGCTTCAATGCGTTGCCGGAGGTGACGATCAGGTCGCAGAGGGCCTTCACCGCCGCGCTGCAGTTGACGTAGGCCAGCACCTTGTGGTCGGGGTATTTCGCCTTGAAGGCGGCCAATTTCTCCGCCTGGCAGCTGTCCGCTAACGAACATCCTGCGCTCATGTCGGGCACGAGCACCTTGCGGGTGGGGTTGAGGATTTTGGCGGTCTCGGCCATGAAATGTACCCCCGCGAAGAGGATGATGTCGGCTTCGGTTTCGGCGGCCTTGCGGGCCAGACCGAGGCTGTCGCCCACGAAATCAGCTACTTCCTGCACTTCCGGCAGGGTGTAGTAATGTGCCAGGATGATGGCGTTTTTCTCCTCTTTTAGACGGAGTATTTGCTGTTTGAGTTCGGTGTTATTCATATTTTAATTTGGAATGACGTATGATGTGAGACGTATGACGTGAGACGTATGATGTGAGACGTATGATGTGAGACGAGTGATATCTTACGTCTTACGTCTTACGTCTCACGTCTCACGTCATCATTTGAAGATGAACCTTCGGAAATCCAGCCCCAGCGCATAGACCATGAGGACGATGAGCAGGGCGAAGCCGATGGTGTTGGCGACGCTCAGGAACTTGTCGCTGGGCTTCTTGCCGGTGATCATCTCCACGAGGATGAAGAGGATGTAGCCGCCGTCAAGGCCTGGGATCGGGATGATGTTCATGAAGGCGAGGATGATGCCCAACAGCGCGGTCATGCTCCAGAAACGGTACCAATCCCACACTTTCGGGAAAATGCTGCCGATGGTGAGGAAGCTGCCCAACTGCGTGGCGCCCTCTTTCGTGAAGACGATCTTGAACTGTTTGACGTAGTTGCCCAAGGTGCTGAATCCGAGTGAGATACCTTTCGGTATGGACTGCCAAAAGTTGTAATCGACATGTACCACCTCGAAGAAATCGGCGGGTTGACGGTAGGCCACCCCGATGTTGCCGATGGAGTCGAGGGTCACCATGGCGTGACAGAGGCTGTCGCCGCGCATGTAGTCGATCTGCAGCTCGTTGCTCTTGTTCTCGTTGAAGACCTTCTTGAAGTCGAAGAAGCAGAACATCGCGGAATCGTTAATGCCCACAAGCGAGTCGCCTTTCTGGAGACCGGCTTTGTCGGCAGGGGTGCCAGCGAGCACGCTGTCAATGACGAACGGGATGCGGTAGTTGCAGAAGAGGGATGACGAACCCGCACCCACCACCTTGCGGGGCAGGTCTTTCGGGATGTTGATAACCACCTGCTCACCATCGCGTTCCACCGTGACGGTCTTCACGTTGTCGAGTAACACTGTGTTGGCAAAGTCGCCAAGGGTTTCAGGGTGCATGGTATCGACCATCAGCACCTTGTCGCCGTTTCGGAAGCCTGCGTCTTGCATCTCTTGCGAGAATTCCAGACCATATTTGGCGCTGCTGAGCGGGATGTAGTCGCTGCCCCACGTGAAGCACATCAATATATATATGACGATAGCCGTGAGGAAGTTGACCAGCACGCCGCCGATGATGATGAAGAAACGTTGCCACGCGGGTTTCGCACGGAACTCCCACGGATGCACTTCACTACTCAGATCGGATGCCTTGGTGGTCTCATCCACCATGCCGTTGATGGAACAGTAGCCGCCGAGGGGCAGCCACCCGAGCCCCCATTCGGTGCATTCAGGATGTTCGGCCCACTCTTCGGGCGCCTTGCTCGACAGGAAACTGAAGTGGAACTTGCCGTCGTAACGTTTCATACGAACCAGCGAGAACCACGGGTTGAAAAAGACATAGAACTGGTCCACGCGGGTCTTGAACAGCTTCGCGAAGCCGAAATGTCCGAGTTCGTGCGTCACGACCAGGAATGTCAAACTGGCCAGAAGGCCGAGGATTTGCATGGAAATACCCATTTTTCAATTAAGAATTATGAATGTAGAATTAAGAATTATGAGTGACAATTAACTCTGACGTTGTTTCTGCTCCTTGAATTGTCAGCTTCAATAACCAATAACCAATAACCTATAACCATTTGAGGATATCATCGCGCATGCGGATGGCTTCGGCGCGGGCACAGTCGGCGAAGTTTGCGGCGCCGTTCTCCTGCTTGCGGTAGGCGAGGAGGATGCCGCGGGAGGAGTTCACCACGCCGCCGTTGCCGTTGTGCAGGTACTTGGCGATGTCTTCCGCCTTGCCGCCTTGGGCACCGTAACCCGGAATCAGGAAGAAGGTGGTGTTCAGCATGCTGCGGATCTCGGCGGCCTCGTCCGGATGGGTGCATCCCATCACGCCGCCGATGGCTGAGTAACCGCATTCGCCGATGAAGTCCTTGCCGAGTTGCTGCAGTTTCTCGCCGACCACGTGATAGACGCGCTTGCCGTTCTCCGTGGGCAGATACTCGATGTCCTTCGCGCCCTCGTTGGAGGTGCGGATGAGCACGAACACGCCTTTGCCGTTCTCCTTGATGTAAGGAAGATACGGGGAGAGGCTGTCTAATCCCATGTACGGGCTGAGGGTGATGAAATCGGCCTCGAATTCGCCGGTGAAGTGCGCCTTGGCGTACATTTCAGCTGTCTTGGCGATGTCGCCGCGCTTGATGTCGGCAATGATGACGGCATTCTTCTCGCGCAGGTAGGCGAGCGTGCGGGCGTAGGCGCGAAGGCCGGCCATGCCGTATGCCTCGTAATAGGCGATCTGCACCTTGTAGCAAGCGCTCACGTCCAGCGTGCTGTCGATGATGGCCTTGTTGAAGGCGAAAAGCCCGTCCTCAGTGTTCGGGAATTGCTGGGCCAGATGTTCCGGGAGGTAGGACACGTCGGTGTCCAAACCAACACAAACGTGACCGTTCTGGGCCACGTTTGCATACAATTTATCGATATTTGACATGTTTATCACAAAAGCAAATAAATTATTTATCCAATACTCGCAACATGAAACCGGTACCGTGGATATTGCAGATTTCGACGAGGGGCTGGTAGCCGTCGGCATATTTGGTCTTGCGTTGGCCGGGGTCTTTGGGCAGCACCTTGTCCTCGCTGTCGATGATGAGGTAGCCGCGCAGTTTGGTCATGAACACGTCCATGCTGCGGGAGGTGGTGTTGTCGTCCTCGCCCCATACCTCGCGGAGGATGATCTCGCGGGGAACGAGCTTGTTCTTGTGGTCGAGCATCAGCTTGAGCAGTTCGCACTCCTTGCGGGTGAGCGTGCGGGTGACCTTCGGGTGGATGAGCTGCATCTCGGTGTAGTTGAGCATGAAGTTGCCAAACTTGATGGTCTCGTCCTCGCTGATGTACTCACGCGGGGCCGTGGCCTTGCAGCGGCGCAGGATGGCTTGCATACGCAGTCCGAGCTCCTCGATGCTGAAGGGCTTCGCCACGTAGTCGTCACATCCCATGTTGAACCCCTTGATGCGGTCTTCCTTCGAAGAGGCGGAAGAGAGCACGATGATGGGCACGTTCTTGTCGACCTTGCGCATACTGTTCAGCAGTCTGAAACCGTCGTAGTGACGCAACGCCACGTCGATGATGCAGATGTCGAAGAGACCCTTGTTGAACTGGGCGTCCGCTTCGGTGCCGTCACGGAAGTCGGTGACCTCGTATCCGGACATTTCCAGGTAATCCTTAATCACGCGGCGCAGGTTGTCGCTGCTGTCCACTAACATTACTTTTTCTTTCTTGAGTTTCATAATATCTGATTTTACTTGATAAAATTCCGTTAAAAATAACTCTTTTATAATTGTTTTCGTCTTCCCGCTGAAAATCGTTTTTGTATAGAACTCTTTGTCTGTAATAAGAAAAGTATTTTATAACGCCAAAGATTCAGCTTGAAAATACAGCCGCAAAAATAATAATTTTTTTCTAAATTACTACGAGAAGTAAAATTTTTTCATCGCAGTGGCGGGCTACTGTATTTTTTATACTTTTGCGACCGTTCGAAATAATCGGTAACTGTTTAAGATATGGTCAATTATACATCAGTGGAACAACGTTTTATGCAGAATGCTTTTCGTAAATATCCCACGAATATGCCCTACCTTGCCGTGGCTAACTCTCCGGAAATGGGGCTGTTGATTGCCATGCGTTTTTTGGAGTGGGTGGGGGAGAACCCGGAAGGAATCATCAGTCTGCCGACCGGAAAGTCCTCTGCCGCTTTCATCACCTGGGTGAAGCGCATTTTGGAGGAATGGGACACGCCCGAGGGCAAAGCTTTCCGCGAACGTCACGGGCTTCTGCTCACGCGCAAACCGGTGCTTTCAGGGCTTCGGTTCGTGCAGATGGAGGAGTTCTATCCCATCAGCCCGGCGCAGCACAACAGCTCTTACAACTATGTGCAGAAGTTCTTCGTGGAGGGCTTCGGGCTGGATGCGGCCAAGGGGCTTTTCATCAATTGCGACGAGATTCCGCTGGTTGACGGGCGGCATTTCACGGATGTTTTCCCTGATCATAAGGTGGACCTGTCGTTGCGGTTCCGGGAGGATCGCAGTCGGGCGGAATTGGACCAGCAGCGGTCGATTTTCCTGATTGATGACTGGTGCAGCGCTTACGAACAGAAGATCCGCGACTTGGGCGGCATCGGTTTTTTCCTCAGTGGCATCGGTCCCGACGGGCACATTGCGCTCAACGTGCGCGGCAGCGATTTCAACTCCACCACGCGGCTGACGGCCACCAATTTCGAGACGGCTGCCGACACGGCCAGCGACCTCGGTGGCATTGAGGTGTCGCGTTTCCGCCCCGTCATCACCATCGGGCTGCAGACCATCACGTATAACCCCGATGCCGTGGCCATCATCTATGCGGCAGGTGAGGCCAAGGCGGAGGTGGTCAAGCTCGCCTTGGAGGAGAATCCATCCAATCTTTATCCCGCTTCTGCGTTGACCAATCTTCCCAACGCCCGTTTCTATCTGACCACGGGAGCGGCATCTAAGCTCAAAGATTCTGTGTATCAGTATTATACCAACGATGGGTGGAGTCAGGAGAAAACCGACCGTGCGATTGTGGATTTATGCAAGAATATTGACAAATTCAGTGACAAACTTACGTTGGAGGACTTGCAAAACGACACTTTCTGCGCGATGATTCCCGATTTGGGCATGGATTCTGTCAAACAGAGTATCGACTCTATCACCGCGAAGATTGAGCGGGGAATGGCTCCTGTGCGCAATAAGGTTATCTACAACACCGCGCCGCACCACGATGACATTCTGCTCGGTATGTTGCCCTATCTCAACCACATCGCCAGCGACCCGTCTAACGAGCTGCATTTTTCCATCATGACCTCCGGTTTCAACGCCGTCACCAACCGTTTCCTCATCAAACATCTCGAAAACACGCTCAAGCTCCTGCGCGACGATCAGATTCAGATGGTGAACTATGACAATTTCTTCACCGAAGGGTATAAATTCAAGCGGGAGAAGGACGTCTATCATTCCTTGATCAAGATTGCCTCGCAGCAGCGGCCCGAGTTCCTGCGCGGTTTCGCTCATCGTTTGGTGCGCGACATTGTGGAGATTTGGCAGGTGGATTCTGTGCAGGCACTTTACAACCGGATTGTCAAGATTATCGAGTTTACGAAGGGTTGCTACGACGGTCAGAAGATGCCCGCCGACATCCAGAAATTGAAAGGGATGATTCGCGAGTTTGAAGAGGAGTTGGTGTGGGGTCATTTTGGGCTGATGGAAGACCGCGTCCACCATCTGCGGCTCGGTTTCTACAAAGGCGACCTCTTCACTGAGAACCCCGATCGCAACCGCGACGTGATGCCCATTTTAGAGGAGTTGCGCACCACCAATCCCGACATCATCACGCTGGCATTCGACCCCGAGGGCAGCGGTCCCGACACGCACTACAAGGTGTTGCAAGCCATTGCCGATGCAGTGCGTCTTTGGCGAGACGAGCATGACACCTCCAACCTCAAGATTTGGGGGTATCGGAATGTGTGGTACAAGTATCATCCGTCGGAAGTCTCCCATATTGTGCCGGTTTCGCTCAACGACATTAACGCCTTCAACGAGGCCTTTTCGAATTGCTACCTCAGTCAGGTTGACGCCTCTTTTCCGAGTTACAAGTTGGACGGCAAGTTCAGCACGTTGGCGCAGAGTATCTGGGTTGAGCAGCTCAAAACCGTGCAGTTGCTCCTCGGTAAGCCGTTCTTCTTCCAGAATCCCAGTCCTGTGTTGCGCGCCACCCACGGCCTTGTTTTCCTCAAGGAGATGACCGCTGACGAGTTCCTTGCCCATGCCAGCGCGTTGGAGAAGTCGGTGATCGGGTGAGATCTGTGACGTGAGACGTAGGACGTGAGACGTGAGACGTGAGACGTGGGACGTAGGACGTGAGACGAGGGATCTGAAACTTGAAACTTTTTGTAATTTGTAAACCTCGAACTGTGTAATTGTTTGAATGTAAGGTGATTATAAATAAAGTTAATTTTGTTGCCACATTTTGGGCGAAATTTCGTTACTTTTTCTAATATTTGACGTAAATAGGAATAATGATGTTTCGTAATTTATTGATAGGGCCTGTTTGTTTGCTGTTGTCTGTCGCGGCGATGGCGCAGGATCATTGTGACTCCGTGCTCATTTCACAGGATACTACGATTTTCGTGGGTCAGTCCGTGAACTTGCATTCGCACAATCTGTTCGAGTACCTGTGGCAACCGGAGACGGCGTTTGTCAACCCGTATGACAGCAACCAGACGGTTTCCCCGACGGAAACGACGACGTACCACATTACCGGACGATATATCTCCGGCAATATTGTCACCAATGGCGATTTCCAGAGCGGCAACACGGGATTTACCAGCGGTTACTCGTACTACACCACAAACTCCAATACATGGGGTATCATCGGACAAGAGGGAACGTACACCATCAATACGAACTCTTCCAATGTGCACAACAATTTCGGCAATTATCCATGTCTTGACCATACTTCCGGCAACGGCACGGGGAAGTGCATGTACGTGAACGGCGCAGGTACGGCCAACACCACTGTTTGGCAGCAGGTGATCCCGGTTGTGCCTCACACGGACTATATTTTCATCACTTGGGTGGCTTCCCTTTCCCCGAACACAACTTCGTCGTCTTCGGAGCTTGCCCGGTTGCAGTTCAGCATCAACGGCGCTACCATCGGCAATATCTTCACCGCTCCCACCGCTACCGCGCAGTGGCAACAGTTCTACGAGATTTGGAACAGTGGGAATTCCTCTTCCGCCACCATCCGGATTTTGAATCAGAACACGGTGAACAGCGGCAACGACTTTGCCCTTGACGACATCAGTTTCTGCCCGATGTATCCTTGTGATGACTCCGTGACCGTGGAGGTGCTTGTCCCGCTGTATGCGTTTCCCGACACGATTGTCGCCTGCATCGGAGCAAGCGAGACGGTGCTGCCCTTGGACAACGACACCATCGACGCGTTCTGCACCGCCGAAGGCCCCATTGAGCCCGAAATCGTGCAATATCCAACCTACGCGCAGGTTTCTGTCACAGGAGTCGCCAACGAGGTCTTCAACTTCCAGTTCAGCAACGATTTCGTAGGGGAAGACACGCTTCTGTATCGTATTTGTTGTGCCAACAGTTGCGATACGGCCGCCGTGATTCTCATCTCGAAGGGATATACCTCGGAGTTTAGTGACACGGCCTGTGTGCAGTATTCGTGGAACGGCTACAACTATTCCACCACGGGCGACTATGAGCAGCATCTCAATGCGCAGGACGGCTGCGACAGCACGGTGACGCTGCATCTTGAAATCATCAATCCTACTATCGCGATTGTCTCCCACAACCCGGACTTCTGCGCCACGCACGAGACCGTTTTGGAGGTAGAGAGCGACTTCGAGCATTTCGACTGGAGCACAGGCGACACCACCACGTTCCTCGAGGTTACGGAACCGGGTGTCTATTCCGTCACGGGCAGCAACAAGTTCTGCGACGGCCGTGCGAATTTCACCATCGACAACTGCGAGCTGATGGTCTATCTGCCCAATGTCATCACGCCCACCCGTTCAGACGGAGTGAACGACTGTCTGTCCATTCCGGAGGCGGTAAGACCGGAGATACAAGCGTTTGAGATCATGATTTTCGATCGTTGGGGTGAAATTATCTTCGCCACCACGGATGTGAATTTCGTGTGGGACGGCACCAACGGCAAGGGCAAATTAGTGACCAATGCCGTGTACAATTACCTGATGCATTACACGCCTCCCACGGGCAAACCCGTGACGAAACGCGGCACCATCACGGTGTTGTAGTGATGCATGATTTTGCATCGCTACAGCCCCCACACTGCGCTCCTCCGTCGCTCGTGTGGGGTTATTAGCACTTCGTGCGTCTTGTCCCTTCGGGACTGCTCAGGGAATATTTTTAATATTGAGGTGACTTCTCTGTTGCCTTTTGCCTTTTTCCTTTCCCCTTTTCCCTTAACACATCTCCCACATCGTTATCATTTTGTACACCAACGTTGCGGCGAGCACGTCGGAAACTTTGTCGTCCGCTTGCGGGCAAAGTTCCACCACGTCGAAGCCGGTGACGTTTTTGTTGCGGAACACCTTCTCCAAGAATGAGAGGGTGGGGTACCATTGCAGACCGCCGGGCAGCGGGGTGCCGGTGGCGGGCAGGATCGACGGGTCGAAGCCGTCCAAATCGACGGTGATATAGACGTTGTCGGTGAGGCGGTTTAGGGCTTTCTCCATCCATTCTTCCTGATTATGGATGAGATGCGCGTAGAAGATGTTCTCCGGCACCACGTTGGGAAGTTCTTCGGAACAGACATTCCGGATGCCGACCTGCACCACGCGGGTCATCTCTTGGGCCCGGCGCATCACGCAGGCGTGGTTGTAGGGCGAGTCGTGGTAGCTGTCGCGAAGGTCGGCGTGCGCGTCGATCTGCAGCACCGAGAGATTGGGATAGGTTTCGGCCATCGCCTGGATCGCACCCACGGAGACGGAATGTTCGCCGCCGATGAGAATCGGGCGCTTGCCAAGGTCCATGAAATGGCGCATCCGCCGATAGACCGAGTTTACCATCAACTCGGGAGTTCGGAGGTCGTAGTCGTGATGGTCGGTGTGGATGCCGGCCCGCCAGGCCTCGTACTGGTACTGGATATCGTATAGTTCCAGACTGTCGGAGGCATCAAGGATGGCTTGCGGGCCTTTGTCGGCACCCTTCACGAAGGTGCTGGTGCCGTCGTAGGGCACGCCGAGGATGACGTATCTGGCGTTATCCAATTCGTACAGACGCTCGTCGTCCATATCGAGGAAGTGGGGCATGGTCTTAATCATGGGGTTAAGGGTTTAGGGTTGCTTAATAATGGTCACAGGCTCAATCGTTTCAAGCTCCTTGATCGTCTTCAGCGCGAACTCGCAAAGGCGCGGGGATAGCTCGTGGACGCGGGTCTGCCAGGTGGCGAGATCGACGTCGAGGTGGTCGGAGACGATCTTGAAGGAGACGTAGGGCTTGCCGAAGTGCTTGGCGATGGTGTAGAGGGCGGAGGACTCCATGTCGAAGCAGTCGGCCTTCTCCGTCAGACTTTGCAGGAAATCGGCGGAATAGACGTGCGGCGAGACGAAACAGTCGGAGGAGAAGAGCTTGCCGTCGGCGGCATCGGGCGTGTCGATGGGCAGGCGGTCGAGGAGCATCGGGTGGTCAAGGAAGGCTCTGCCGCCGGAAACGATTTCGTTGACGCGGATCAACGACCCCACGGGGACGCTGTGCGCGCCGGCGGTGCCGATGTTCATGATGGTGAAATCTTCGTTCTGATGCTGCTGCATGAACTGCAGCATGGCGTTCGTGGCGTTCTCGCGGCCGATGCCGCAAAGGTGCACTTTCTCTTTGATGTTGAGGACTTCTTCCTCAACGGCTGCGAATAAGGCGATGTTCATTCTTTTAAGGTTAAAGGGTTACACGGTTAAAGGGTTAAAGGGTTACACGGTTATGTGGGGTTGTAGGGCTGCCGCAATGCGACAGCCCTACCGCAATGCGACAGCCCTACCGCAATGCGACAACCCTGTAAGGGGATTATTTCCGTCCAATAAGGATGCCGGAGACGTTCCAGGCGCTGAAATAGGTGCCTTCGCGCTGGCCTTGCGGGATGGCGACGGTGAGGGTGTGTTGGCCCGGGACGAGACCGGTGAGGTCGAAATAGACCGGCTGCGTGGCGGTGCCGGGACACCAGCCGGAGCGGGAGTAGTCGGAGGAGGAGAGACCGTTCCAGAAGTTGCCGGAGGCGGGGTTATAGACGCGGAAGGTGCCGCAGTCGCTGCGCCATGGCGTGTGGCGGAAGCGCGGCTGCCCGTCGATGAGGATGACGTTCTCCTTCGGCACGAACTCGTCGCCGTTGTCCCAGCCGCCGTGACCCGTGCTGAGGTAGCGCAAACGCAAGGAGGTGAGCCCTTCGGGAACGGTGAACGTCACCGTCAGGCTGTCCGTTCCGAAAAGCGTGCCGTAGTTCTGTCCCGACATCTCCATCACGTTGCAGGTGTTGAAGAGCGGCAACGTCCAGTATCCCTCGTCGGCGTTGCCCGTCCATTCGTAGCTTTCGGGGTAGGCTTTGAGGTCGAGGGTGATTTTGTGGCCGCCGGCGTCATAGTTGCCGATGAACGCCCCGATATAGACATCGCCCTGCAGATACTGCCGCAAGTCGCTGACATCCTGCTTGTAATAGGCCGCATCCTCCCATTCCTTGTCGGGGAGCGAGCGGTACTGGTTGAAGTGATGCACACCGAACGGGGTGAAGAAACGGACCAGTTCCACCAATGGGGTGTAGTCCTTTTCCAATTTGATGCCTTGATATTGCGCCCCGTTCTTGTCGGTGAAGACGGGCAGCACGCCCACGCTGTCGATCAGCGCGTTGAGGAAGCTGACCTTCTGCGAGGCGGGAATCACGAAGACGGAGCCGGTGCGGTCGTAGGCGTCGCCGTTGGACTGTTCCGTGAGTTCCGCGAAAATCTGGTAGTGGGGCGGCAACTGCTTGAGGTTCATTCGTTTCAGAATGATGGTGCCGTTGGAGTAGGGGAGGACGGTGTCGTAAGGGATGGTCCTGGCTTTCTCCAGTTTCGGGTTGAAGCAGATCTGCGATTCTTTGAAAACGGGGATGGTGATGACGAGTTTCTCCTTTTCGAGGTTGCCGATGGCGCGGCGGTCGGTGTATTGGCCGAGGTTGGCGGGGATGATGGGGCTCAAGCCTTTCATGTTCCGATGGCTTGATTCGATTTTTTCGGAAACAAGGCGCGTGGTGGCGTTTCCGTTGCGTGTGTACTGCACCAACACGCCAGGCAGGTCGGCGAAGGTAGTGGTCGGGGTGGCACGGTACTTGAAGTCCTCCGTCATCCAAATCTCCATACGGTTGGAGAATAGCGATGTGGTGTACTTTTTGCATCTGTATCCATTGACCGTCTCGACTTTCTCAAATTGGTAGTCGTTACCCGTATGGAGCGAAATGCCGGTGAAATACTGCTCCTTATTCGTGTAATAGAGTTGATAGAAGGCGGTGTCATGGGCATAGTCGATGTAGGTGAAGTGCTTCGCGATGCCGGGAATGGGGTTGGCCTCCTCGGGATCGGCAGAAGCAATGCACAGTTGGTCGCCTGCCACTGTCACTAAAGTGCGGCTGGTGTCGCCGTTGCTGCCCACGGCAAAGGATTCGTAAAGAAGGCGGTACTGTGCGTTTGCCGCGAATGCCGCCACTGTTGCTACGATAATAAGGAGTAAGGTTCTCTTTATCATAACTCTTCGTTGTTTTTTGAAAGAAACGGCAAAAGTACACAAAATGCGGATACGTCCGGAACAGATAAGAAAAACGTCCTGTTTTTTTTCACCTCTTCTTGTTGAAAACAGAAAGAAACAGGGCCTGGAAGAAGTTAAGAAAAATGTATTTTTGCGAAAAATAAAAAAACAATTTCCACGTTGTTCAAGGTCAAAATATAAATTCTTACCGATATGAAAAAAAGATTTGTATCAGCCATCTGCACTGCGGTCCTGCTTGCGTTTCTGGGTACCGCCTGCAATCCGGATCCCGTTGAGCCTACGCCGAATCCCGATAACCCTTCCAACACGGAGGGCATGTATCTGGGGGTGATCGGGTTCAACGACCAACTGTACATCAAGGACATCAAGCTTCTGAACAGTTCCTCATACCAGAATTTCATGAATTTCATCGATAATCTGACCCCGGGCAACGGCACGGCGCTCTATTATGCCGATTACACGGCGTTGAAGAAGATGAGGGAATATCCCCAACCCAAGAAGTTGAAAAATGTGGCCTTGGTGACCTTCACCGACGGTCTTGACAACATCTCGACCGCCAACAACCAATACGACCCCGAGGGCTACGGCAGCACAACGGCTTACCGCAACGCCTTGCATGACAAAATCATGAACGAGCGTATTCATGGCTTGAACGTTTCGGCCTATTCCATTGGCCTGAAGGGTGGTGACGTCACCGACGAGGCGCAGTTCATGGAGACATTGCGGAAACTGGCCAGCAGCGACAACAATGTGTTTCAGGTTGCGAACATGGATGAGGCCATGGCGCGTTTCTCGGAGATTGCCTCCAGCCTCTATTCCATCTCCACTTCCGTGAATTTGGGCGTGAACGTGCCCGGCGGTTATGATGAGGGCCAGAAACTTCGCTTCACATTTGACAATGTCACGGCGGCAGCCCAGTCAACCTGCTTCATCGAAGCCACTTACCGTCGCACGTCGAACGGCACCAGGGCTTTGGACAATATCATCTATTATGGTCTCGCCCCGGGTCAGACTACGATAACCTCTTCTTCCTCTCAGGGCGCCTATTACCAGTTCCTGTTCCAGGGTCTCGCCTATCTCGACGGCAATCCTGTCTCGCAAACAGCTTTGGGTAATATCAAGCTGTGGAAACAGACCAGTACTGGTGCTTGGGACAAGGAGACGGAGTTCAATCCGGCCAGCTCGACCACGGTGACGGAAGACAAAACCAGTGCTTTGGTTGTTCTTGTTCTGGATTGCACCACTTCGCTGGGCAGCGATTTTGCCAACATGCAGAGTAGTGCCAAGGAGTTCATCAGGACGCTCGCCAATGTCCAAGGCGGTGGGGATGCCGTCCGCCGTCAGCGCAAATAACCGATGCGGAATTAAAAGTACAAAAGGAAGAGGTGTGGCTGTGCGGCTGCGCCTCTTTTTTGTGAATACTGGAAGCGGAAATTTATGACCATACCAATCTCAAAAAATTGTATCTTCGCGGCCCATTTTAAAAGATATGAAAAAACACGTTTTAACACTTCTGGCTATGTGCCTTGCTATGGGCGTTTTGATGGCTCAGGCACCCACGAAATTGCAGGTGAAGCTGCTCAACAACCATTTCCAGCAGGTGGAACTCACCAGTGCGTATGGCAATTCGATTACCCGCTACGCCTCGGCCGACATCAAGAACGACCAGTTTACCATGACGGTTACCGTTCCGAATGACATTTACCGTTTCGATTTCGGCAATGGCTCCACCATGCTCGTGGTCATCACGCCCGGCGAGACGGTCAATATGACGTTGGATGCCGAGAATCTGCAGCAGATTGTCTCTGTGACAGGGTCGGAGAGCTTGAGCTACGTGAAGGAGATGGCCTATCTCGCCATGCACCGCAAAGAGGCCGTGGACAGCATCAACGAGGAACTGCAGAAGGACAAGGACAAAATCTACTGGAGTGAATTTGCGCAGAAGATCAATCTCTACCGTCAGACCAATGACGATGTGGACAACTATCTGCTGGACGGTTTCGGTGATATCGATACCATATATAATGTCTTTACGCAGTCGATGGTGAACGGCAAGGTGAAGGGCGCTGCGATTGAGGAATGTGCCGATGTGGCCAACCGGAAACTTAAGAAGCTGGAAATCAACTATAACCCATACGCCAATTATCAGGAGAATGTGGATCGCTACTACGACTTTTCCGGACAACGGATGAACGGTTTTGCGGATTTCTACCGTATCTTCGATCAATACCAGTCGGATCTGCAGGCACGTCACCAGATTGCGGCTCAAACCATCGGTACGCTCATGCCGACGGTGAAGTCTTTGTTGGCTGAGCGTGACAGTTTGGCTTACAACAACTTATGGGAAAAGAAAGGAAACCAAACGAAATGGGTGAACCGTGTCGTCGCCGAGCTTTACCCCTCATTGTCGGGCGTGAAGGATCAGGAGACCGCTTACCGGAATTTGATGGTGAACGACAAGCAGAATGCGGATTACCTGGTGGCGCAGTCACAGGCGAATGTCAGCAAGGTGGTGGCCAAATACCAGCAAGCCTACAACGAGCAGGATGCCTATCTGACCGCCCGTCTGAAAGATGCGATCAAGCAGCACAAGGATGATATCGCCGTGCTGATGTTCCTCGACATTTTCCCGCGGGAACAGAATGCCGCTTTGCACAACGAAGTGATTACCGCACTGCACAACAAATATCCGGATCATCTGATTGTGAAAGACCGCTGGAACTACATGCAGTCTCCCGCCGCCAAGGTGGCCGTCGGCGCTATCGCCCCGGATTTGGAGTTCCCCGATCCCGACGGCAAGATGCGCAAGCTTTCCGACCTGCGCGGCAAGGTGGTGCTGTTGGACTTTTGGGCCTCCTGGTGCGGTCCTTGTCGTCGTGAGAACCCCAACGTGACGAATATCTACAGCAAATACCACGACAAGGGATTTGAGGTCTTCAGCGTTTCGTTGGACAGTGATGCAGCCTCGTGGAAACGCGCCATCGAAGCCGACAAGTTGGTATGGCCCAACCATGTGAGCGACCTGAAGAAATGGCAGTCGCAGGCCGCCGCCATCTACGGTGTGCGTTCTATCCCTTCTACGTTCCTGCTTGACAAGGAAGGCCGCATCGTGCAACGCGATTTGCGCGGCGCCGACCTGGAAAAGGCGGTGAAGCAGCTTGTGGAGCAATAGGAACGTTAAAAAAATATTTTTTAACTCGTGTCCCATTGTCATATAAATTTTATACTTTTGCACCCGAATTTCCAATTCAAAAAAACACCAAACTTAAATTAATAAATAGTATGGATCTTCAAAAATTAATCAAACAAACTGAAGAAAAGAACCCTGGCCAACCTTTGTACAACCAGG
>JAGCVQ010000052.1 GCA_017962275.1 Bacteroidales bacterium | reverse complement strand
GACGCGGAACGTCCCGAAAGTCAAGCCCAAGGAGACCCCGAAATAGCCGAAATGGTAGGAGAGTTCGATGCCGTTCTCACCCCCGAAACCGGGCTGGCTCTTCACGTAAGGGTCTGGTGCGGTGAGGGTTGCGGGCAGCACTAACTGCGCCTGTGAGGTCAGCCCGATGCGGAAGCCGTTGTCCCAAATCGGGATTTTCACGGACTTCGCACTGTCGATGCTGCCGGACTCCTGTCCGCAGACCGTCCCGACCGCCAGCACGGACATGAACAAAAGCAGGATGATGTTTCGTTTTGACATATTGATTTGTTTGATGTTGTCCATTCGATACGCTCTGCGCAGAAACCTTGGAAAATTATCCAACGGCGAAATTAAAAGTTTATTGTGGGGCGTTTCTATTTCACATACACGCCGTAGGCGCATCCATCGCCTGACGGAGTATTCAGTTTCACTTTGGAAAGATTCTTCAATAACACAGGCGTATGGGTGTATTGACCATCGACACCTACTATATATATGTCATTGCCATACTTGAACATACCTTTCGGGCGGGCGCAGCCGGACAAAGCCGTCGCCATCCCGTCCTGCCATTCAAATCCCTTGTAGGTGCCGGTCCAAGCATCACCAACCCATCCTTCCGCAATTACGTAAGGTTTTCCATTCCTCTCCACTACAGCAATGGCTTTGGACTGGAAGATGGTAGGCGTGGTGACCTGCACGTCCTGGATAACACCGTTGACCCACATTACGGACTTGTGGTAGCCGTTGTTAAACTCCTCACTGCCCACTACGTAAACCGCACCCCCGATCAGGCAGACATCACGGGCGTCGGCAGCCTTGTCTGAAAGCATCTGAAGCACTCCGTTTTTCCAAAGACAGGCACCGTCACCATCGTTCATGTGATTGTAGAACGTTCCTACCACATAAATGTCGTTTCCTGAAATATATATGGCGTGGGGCTCGTATTGGGCCCACTGGTTGTTGGGCTCCAACGGCAACGAAACCATCTGGCCGTCCACCCAATAAACGGGCTTGTCATCAACATAGCCACAAGCGTATAACTTGTTGTTCGCCGTCTTGAGATCCGTAACGCTTCCGATTTCCGAGGACAATACTTGTGCGGTGCCGTTCTTCCATATTACGGGATGGTGATCAGCATCACTGCCGCCGTAATAGACATCGTTGCCCATCACACAAACGGCATAAGCGGGTTCGTAAGCATCAGGATCCAGGGTCTGCATCACCCCGTCCACCCAACAGACCGCCGGTCCAGCGTTGTAGTAACTACTGGTTGAACCCGCCACATACACATGGGTTTGGGCAGGAGTTGGATTGACCGGGTTGTCAGGGTCGTCGCCTTCGTTGCGGTCACAGGAGACCAGAGCGGCACAGCACAGCAAGGCTGCCATAATCCATAGATGGTTTCTTTTCATTTCTTTGATTTTTAATTGGTGATTTTTATTTGGTTTTATTTGTTTGACAGGTAATAGGCAAATAGTTCACGTAGAGAGATGAATGCATCCGTCAGATTTAGATTCTTCATGCTTTTATATATATAGGACGCGAAAATGTCAAAAGGTTGCAGTGGATTGGATTTTTTTTCGAAAGTTGCGTCTCACCGTTTCATCTTCTCATCATGCGTCTTAAATCATAAATCATACATCACAATCCACCGGCAAAAATACAACCGTTTTCCGAAATATTTAATCCCTCTCAACAGGAATATGTTCCCTCTCAGGGCAAAATATGACGAGGTGACTGAAAAGGAGGTTGTTTTGATAGGTCATATTGCTGTTTATCAGTCGGTTGAAAAATCGGAACGGAGCGGCATGTGAGAGGGAATAAATCGGGAAGCGGACGAAAAATGAAGGATTAACCGAGTGTTTTGAATGGATATTTTGCTTATCTTTGCTGCCGAAATAAACAATTGGCCATTGGTCATTTTCGTTTGCAGACGTTAATCCCCCAGGGACTGCTCAAGGAAGAATATTCATTCTATATGGGAAACGTGCTCCCTTATCCCCTGCCAAACCTCCAAAGGCGGCAACTGGATGGCGGAACGTCGCTCATCTACCCGTTGCGGATCATACAACGGGACATCGGGCGCGAAGAGCTTCTGTCCATAGTAGGATTCGCCAAAAAGCCGGTAATAGACATCGTCATACAGTTCGGCATAGTCGAAAAGGTGGTAGTTGCCCATGTTGACCTGTTCGAGCAGCCATTCAAAAAAGGTCTGGTAATCCATTTGCGACAAGGTTGCCGCCTTTTGCGTGATGAGTTCCTTGATGTGTCCGTTCCATGCATCGTATGTATAGCGGGGATAAAAGCCGTTGTTCAACACCTTCACAAGGGTGTCGAACGAGGTGATGGAATTCAGCATGGCATCGCCCTCTTTCGTCATGAGCCGCTCATAATCAGCACGCAATTCATCGTAATTAGCTTTCACAGAATCCATTAAAAGTTGCGGAAGATTCCACTTCTCGTCCAAGCGTTTTCCGCAAAGCACCATTTTCTTCGCCTGCTGAACCGCCATGGCCGTGTCGCCTTCCAAATGATAAGAAGCCAACACTTCTAAATCCCGAGGAAAGGCGTAAAACTTTTGATCAAAGTACCATTCGTTTGTCTCTTTTATGCCCCTATTGCTCCAATGGGCTTCAATGCCGACATACATATTGGTGTTGTTGGGATAATATTGGGTCAGATAATCCAGATAATCGGAATTGATGGACAGCTCTTCAAGCCCCCAGCTCTTCACATAATCGGAAAACGGCCTGATACCCATGGCCGCCCGACGACGGTCAAGGTTTTCCATGTCCATGATAGGATGATATCCCATGTCGTCGCCCATTCCTGCCATTTGTGTGCCATAGATCTGAGGGCGCCCTTGCATCATCAGGTATCGGTCTTCCATATAGGCGAGAAAACGCCTTTCCGCATCGTTTTCCAGAACGGCCTGACGGTATCTTTTCAAATATTCCGGCAAATAGAAAAACGAATGCTGGGCTATCAGCCATGCGTTTTCCGCTCCTTTTTGACCGACAAGCTTCCAGGAGGGGAAGCCATACTGAGCAATTAATGCCTGCAAATCAGCTGTATTGGCCGAGTCAATGGCAATCATTTGTTCGCTGATTTCTTCATTCCAGCCTTCCGCTTCCAGCCTCATTCGGACACCTTGGTCCTTTCTAACCATGGCAGCCAGAGAATCGATGAAAGGCCGGCATCTTCGGCTCTCGATGATTTGGATAAGGGAGTCCAATTCCGGCCAGCAACTTCTTGCTTGCAGGTCATAACCTTTGAGCCACGTGTCAAGAGCCTCTCTTTCAAAACCGTTGGATTGCACAAGCCGGAACAACAGCATTTTCGCCTTTGCGGAATCGCCGAGCCTTTCCGCGCAGGAATGATACTTCAACAAGTCGAAGTAATAGGCCACTGGTTCTATGGAGTCGGCCGCGCAGAACAGGGGGTACGCCGTCTCGCAGTCGCCGGATTGGTATGCCCTGACCGCGTCGCATGTCAGCGATGCGTTTTTGGGCAAATAGTCGAGCTGTTGCGCCCAAGTCGCCGCCACTGCCGCGATTAAAAGGATGGTCAGGGTTGTTTTTCTCATAAAGGTTAAAGTGCTGGTGAACAACATTATATCGACAAACGTGTTTCAAGGGGGAATATTGCGTGAGAGGTAGAATATGTTTATATACCGCCTAACGAGCCGCCTCAATTTTCGCAACAATCCGCCGATACAGTTCCGCCGGTTCTGTGGCTTTGTAGCAGTCGGTGAAGTCAACCAGCACATCTGGGTCAAAGCCATAGGAGGTTTCTGTTCCGTCCGGACTGAAGGTGCGCCAGGTGTTGAAACGCACAATCAAACCTGAGGGCAGGTCGAGCTGATACGGGTTGCCCGTGGCACCCGCCGTCCGCTCGCCGAAGAAACGAATGTTCTTGTCCTGCCGCAGTCGAGCCACCAACCATTCGGCAGCGGAAGCGGTGCCGTTGCCTTGAATCACTATCACCTCGCCATTGTAGTTGTTCGGATAATAAGGATTGGCATACCTCGTTGCCGGAAGGGTGTAGAAGTAGGTGCCGTTCTTCATCTGGCACAAATAATCGTCGGGGTCGCTGCCCTCAACACAGCGGTAACCGGCCTGTGCCTTCAAATAGGCGATGTTCATCTTGGAGAGGATGGTTTCCGACGACAACGAATCGACTTTCGCCAGAAAACCGACCACATCATCCGTGTTCACGGACTGACCGCCGCTGTTATGCGACAAATCCAAAATGATACGACGGCACTCGGATAGCGCATCTTTATGTTGCAAGAAGAAGTCTCGGCCTTTCTCAAAACAATCCGTGATGCGCAGATAACCCGTCGCCGACAACGAGTCAATATAGCATAGATTATCTTTGTTACGATTGTAATCTTTTGCAATCCAATCAATTGCGTTTTCGCCCACCATCAAATCCGCCGGGATTCGCAGGCGGTAGGCGGTCGTCCCTTTCAGCTCCAAATCGAACATCGTGCCGTAGGGATGCACCGTCCACATTCCCATGTTGGACATGGCTTTCCGTAATCGGTCGGTGTCGTTGGTGGCCGGAACGTATGGCAGACAATATGTTTCCATAAACTTCACCGCGCTCATCCCGTTGATGCTGACAAGTTCGTCGCCGAGATGCATCTTGTCCGCATATTGGGACGTGAAATTGGTCAGCAGGATTTTGCCGTCCTTGTACTCAGTGCGTATGGGCAGCTGCGAAAGCGAGTCCACCCAGCTCGGCGAATCCACCACGAAAGTGTGGTTGTTGCGGAAATGCGACAGATAGCGCATTACCGCCTTGCTGTACTCGAAATCGTCCGACGTGGTCATCACCACCGGCACAAAGGCGCGATAAAGACTGTCCATGTCCAACTCCGGGCAATGGCTCATGTTGTCGAAATTGTAAGACATCTCCTTCCATATCAGCGAAAGCTCGTACGCCTTCTGCTCTGGTGTGAGCGTGTTGGGAACCTCCTGCCCCAAAAGAAAGCCTAATGGGAGCAGAAGCAGGAGGGTTAATTTGATGATGTTGTTTTTCATTGTATGGTGGTTGGTTTGATTTTACACTATTTTTTGAATTCTGCTTGTTTTATCTGAAATAATTTGTATTTTTGCGGTTGAAACCAAACACAAAGAAAATGACAGCAGTACAATTAAATGCGATGAACACGGAGTTGTGGCAGAGTATCGGTTCCATTGCCGACAGCGAAGTGCTGATGAGGAGGCTGACGCAGTATGCCAAGAGACTGGCGAAAGAGAAGCGTGACGCCGCCTTGATGAGCGAACAGGAATTCTTTGCCCGCGTTGAGGAAGCCCGTAAACAGTCTGGCAAATGTTTCAACAACGTTAGCGAGCTTGACCAATACCTCCAGAGTTTATGAGCAAGTATAGCGTAGAAATCAAGGAACATGCCCAGCATGACCTTAACATGCTGAGGAAGAACGAGCCCAAGTCTTATAAAAAGGCGCTCGATCTTATCAATGAGTTGTACGACCATCCCCAAACAGGAACTGGCAAGCCGGAACAGCTCAAAGGCTTCAACGGGGCACTTTGGAGCCGTCATATTTCGAAGAAACACCGTTTGGTTTATGAAATCATCGAAACGGTGGTCCATGTAGACGTGCTGACTGCCTACGGGCACTATGACGACAAGTGATCTCTTTTTTCCAAAGATATTGCGTTTCTCCGAGATGCCGCCACGCGCACCGTCTCCGCCAGCCCCACATTGCGGCTTCGCCTTATGTGGGGTTAATTGCGCTTCGCACGTCTTGCTTCTCCGAGGCTGCTTAAGGAAGAATATCTTCATATTATTTTATTACCATCTTAACAACCTCTTCGACACCGCTATTCCCGAAATCCATCACAACATCGGGTGCAATTCCGTTCGAGCAGTCACGATTGCGCGTGTCAAAGCTTCTGAACGTGTTGATCATGCAGATGATGCCCGAGGGGAGCGGCACCACAAGCGGCTGGCCAGTAGCACCTGCGGTGGTTTTTCCCACAACGCACACGTTAGGACTTTGCACGAGCTGCATGACGAAACCCTCTGCGGCGGAGGCGGTTCGCGGACCAACCCAAACGAATACCTTCCCATGATACCGTTGCGAGTCGGGGTTCCCGTTTGCCACCGTAGTCGATTGAATGGTGTCAAATGCATTGTTGAACAGGTGCGGATAATAGACCCGTTTGGTGTACTCATCCACAGATTCAGGATTTCCGTACAGCATTCTCGCAGCCGCCCAAGCTCTGTAGGCGGAATTGTTAACCCTTGGCAATAACACTCCCGACAACATAATCGAATCTTTATCAACCAGATAGGGTGTCATGGGAGAGAACGCTCTGCCGTCGCCACCCAGATTGTTGCGCAAATCCAAAACGAAATTGTTGTGCTGGTTAATGGTGGGGAAATGCTTCATGAAGGAATCGACTGTGGCCGCTGTGCATTCGTCAATACGCAGGTACGTTGCATCTTGCATAGGAAACACCGTAAATAGATTGTTATCTCCACCCGTTTCTCCGTTTTCCGTCGCCATCCAATGGTATTTCAACTGTTCCTCCTCTTGTTCTTTTGATGGAGAAAAATGCCAGTCGTAACCAATAGACAGCTTCTTGAGGCCTTTTTCCGTTTTCACCTCCATTTCCAGCTTCGTGTTATAGCTTTTCGGTTGGAAAATCATGGGATGGGTGGCATTTGACGTGAACATCGCCGCCTCAAGCAAGGTCTCCTGATTAGTGCAAGAGAGCAGCGGCACTACATTTTGCGTAAACCATTCCATCGCTGGAATTCCGTTAATACGGACGATTTCATCCCCAACCAAAACCTTGTCAGCATATTGGGAGCTGATATTGCGGATGTAAATCCTGCCGTCGCGACACTCCGTCTGCAGCCGTATCATCGCCAAGTAAGGCAGCAACTGTTGCGGCATCATGCAGTAGGTGTGGCTGTTATGGAAATGCGCCACGAACTCCTGCATCGTCAGGTAGTGCTCGAAATCGTCCTTCGTCCGCTGAATTTTCGGAATATAGGCCGCGTAGAGACTATCCATGTTCAGCCCCTGACAATGCTCCATATTGGCGAAGTTGTAGGACATCTCCTTCCAAACCATGGCGAGTTCGTATGCCTTCTGCTCCGGCGTGAG
>JAGCVQ010000051.1 GCA_017962275.1 Bacteroidales bacterium | reverse complement strand
GGATGAGGGAAAGGGAAAAGATGGGCGGCGGGGGAAAGCGCTCCGTTGCCAGAGACATCATCTCCGCCGCCCATCTTTTCCCTCTTTTGCCCCGTATGCGGTACGTCATTCCGCGAGGCGCGCAGCGTTGAGCGGAACCTCCAACGAACAGTTACGGCACCTGGCGCCGGTTTTGCACATCCACTTCCGGCACCCGGACAGCCGACAACTAAAAGCAGTCGTAAATGATTAACCCGTCAACTCGGATTAGTCGTATGGCACAAAAGTGACAACCTAAATCAGCGAATCACAATCTATTACGGCTGCAAAAATAAAGAAAATTCAAATAGCTTTCTTTCTATCTTTGTAATTATCTGGTTTTCAAATAGAAAATAGAAAGAAAGAATATTTCGGGATTCTTTCTTGGTTTCACTGTCGCCGTGGGTGTATTTTTGCCTCGTCGTTCAGTCGCAAAGGTGTGACGAAGATGACAAGCGTTCTTTGATATACTGAGACAAGGCCGTTTTAATTAACATTATTTATTAACATTTAAAAACATCAAGATTATGATCGATTATTCAGTTTACAAGAAAATGAATCCTATGGATGCGGCTGCAGAGCCGAAGGCTTATGCTGCTGCGCAAATGCGCGAGAACATGTCGTTCTCAGATTTCGTTAACCACATTGCCGGCCACAACGGGGTGTTCAGTCGCGGAACAGTACGGGGCGTCCTCAGTGACGCCTGCCTGTGTATCGTCGAACAGTTGCTGAACGGCAACAAGGTACAACTGGGCGAACTGGGTGACTTTTGGATAAGCCTCTCCTCGACAGGTGCTGATTCCTTGGAGAGCTTCAGTGCCTCTGACATTAAAGCGGTAAACATCGTGTTCACCCCGGGACCTGACTTCGAGAATCTCCGCAGTAAAGCCTCCTTCAAACTCGTCTCCAGCCGTAAGGCCCAGGCGGCCACGCTGAAGGCTGAGAAGAGCGGTGACACAACTGTGGACTTGGAGGCGGCCCGTGCCAACACCCGCTCAGGAAGAGGTTCGGGTACCGGCGAATCTAACGACTAACCCCAAACCCAACCCCAAAAACCATAAACAATAAACCATAAACCAAAATTGCACAAAGCCTTGTTGTTTCAGTATTCCAAAGAAAGAGTGAAAAGGGTCGGTGGCCATTAGGTCATCGGCCTTTTGTTGTGCCATTTTTATAATATGGTGGTAGTTAAAAAAAACGTACTTTTGCATTTCATATAAAATATAACTTTTGTTTTCGAAGATTGTCTTTTGGGTGATGAGAATCCGGGAATACATATTGTCCATTCTGATGGCCGTCGGACTGCTGATGGCAGCCCCGTCCTTGTACGCGCAAGTCGCTGACAGCTCTGTGGTTGCTGCCGATAGCATCTCCGTTCCTGTGGACACTGCCGTCCTTCCTATGGCAACCGGTTACGACTGGATCACATACCGGGGCAAGGCCGACATCACCGATACCGGCGGCACGCGGACCTGCAACTTTTACATGGTTAACCGCACCGACAGCATCCTCTACCTGAATATCCATGCCTACGGAGTGGAAGTCATGCGAGCGGTCTTCACCCCCGACAGTGTCAAGTATGTCAACAAGCTGACGCAGGAGTATTATCTGGGAACGTATGCCCCCATTAACCGATACCTCCCCTTTGCTGTTGATTTCCAGACGGTTCAGGCAATTTTCAACGGCCAGACGGAGAGGCTGCCGCAGGGACAGAAACTGTCGTTCGAGTACTTGGCATTTCAACCGGTGGATAGCACAAGCTCCTTCTTCACCGGATTCGTTTTCAAGGAACTGAACCGCGTGATTGAGGTGCGCGGCAAGATCAAAGTCATCCGATTGGACGTGCCGGGGGTGACCACTATCCGAGTTCCGGAAAAGTTCGAGCGCATTACCTTGTGATTATGGATTTGGAGACGCTTAGTTCGCAACGGATAAAGTCGTGGGCGGTCGAAACCGGTTTCCAGGACTGCGGCATTGCGCAGGCTCGGGTGCTTGCGGAGGCGGAGGGTGATTTCCTTCGTTCCGTCGCGAAGGGTTACCATGCCGATATGCACTATCTGGAACGGAATGTCGATGCCCGTTTCAATCCCGAGTCGCTGTTGGAGGGCTGTAAGTCTGTGGTTGTGGTGACATACAATTATTTGACTGATTCCGAGCCGAAGTCCGACAAATACCGCACCGCCCGCTACACCTGGATTCAGGATTACCATATTTTGGTGAAAGAGCTGTTGGAAGAGTTGTCGGAAAAGATAGTGAAGGTTTATCCGTCAGTGAAGTATCGGGCTACGGTCGATAGCTCTGCCATCTCCGAGAAGCGTTGGGCAATGGAGGCTGGGGTAGGGTGCATGGGCAAGAACGGACTGATCCATAATCAGCATGGTTCTTTCTTCGTGATCGGCATCCTTTTAGTGGATCGCTTTTGCGACGAATACGACCGCTCTTTGCCAAAATCAGACTGCGGCGAGTGCGAGATCTGCGTGCGAAGCTGTCCCGTGAACGCCTTGGAGACCCCCTTTCAAGTGGATGCAAGACGGTGTGTTTCGTATCATAATACGGAGGATAAATCACCGAATTACAATAAGTTAGCAGGTGAAAAATACTTCTTTGGGTGTGATATCTGTCAGGAAGTCTGCCCCCGCAACAAAAAAAAGTTAGCCAACCCGCTGAACCAATCGAAAAAAACTGTATTTTTGCCGCTCGAAAATGATGACTGGGAATCGCTGAGCGAAACGGATTTCAAGCGTTATTTTTCGGATACTTCGATTCTGAGAAGGAAGTATGCAAGATTTCGTTCTTTGATAGAAGCAAAAAGGCAACAAGAGCATCTTTGTAGAATGGAACCACAGGAAATCATCCAATATGCCACGAAAGTGTTGCAGGAAGAGGCCGATGCAGTGTCAAAACTCACCGGTTACTTGGATGACAACTTCGTGAAAGCCGTTCAGGAGATAATCAACTGCAAAGGTCGCGTCATTGTGACGGGCATCGGGAAGAGCGCCATCATCGGTCAGAAGATCGTGGGAACGTTCAACTCGACAGGAACGCCGGCCGTGTTTATGCACGCCGCCGACGCCGTCCACGGTGACCTGGGTATCATCCAAAAAGATGACATTGTGGTCTGCCTCTCCAAAAGCGGGAACACGCCGGAAATCTCCGTGCTGATACCGTTTTTGAAGGCCAATGGGAACATCCTCATCGCCATTGTCGGCGCGATGGAGTCCCTTCTGGCAAAAGAAGCGCACTACGTGCTCAACTGCACGGTGTCGCGGGAGGCAAGCCCCAACAACCTGGCTCCGACCAGCAGTGCGATGGCTCAGTTGGCCATAGGCGATGCCCTCGCTTCAACGCTTATCAAGATGCGCGGTTTCACGACGGAAGACTTCGCGAAAGTGCATCCCGGCGGCATCCTCGGAAGAAGAACCCGCTTGAAGGTCGAAGACCTCTACAAGCTGAACGAGGTTCCCTCCGTAAAACCGGAAACCTCCATGCAGGAGGTCATCTTGGAAATCTCCGGTAAGCGTTTGGGCGTGACGGCAGTCGTAGAAGATGGGCAGGTGGTCGGTGCGATCACAGACGGTGATCTGCGCCGCGCCATCCAACATCACGCGGAAATCATGAAACTCCAAGCGAAGGACATCATGACCCGCAATCCTAAAACGATCCACGAGAACACCCTCGCCGTGGATGCGTTGCAGATGATGAAAGATCATCAAATCACCAACATCTTTGTGGTGAGCGATGACAACCGGTATTTGGGCGTGATTCATATTCACGACATCATCAAAGAGGGTATTTTTTAGCCCAGGTGGCGGAATGGTAGACGCGCTACATTCAGGGTGTAGTATCCGAACGGATGTGCAAGTTCGACTCTTGTTCTGGGCACTTGAAAGGAAAGACGGTTGATTTGGCCGTCTTTCATTGTTTTAGACCTCTCGTTATGGCCAAACTATTCATTGTGCCGACCCCGATCGGCAATTTGGAGGACATCACCCTCCGCGCCCTCAACGTCCTGAAGGCTGCGGACTTGATTCTCTGCGAGGACACCCGTACCACCAAGAACCTGCTCCAGCATTATGAGATCGAGGGCAAACGCTGCATGGCGTACCATATCTTCAACGAACATGAACAGGTCGGCAACTATATCCGCCAGATCCAGCAGGTCGCGACCGCCGCTTTGGTGAGCGATGCCGGCACCCCCGGGATTTCGGACCCCGGTTTCCTGCTTGTGCGCGAGGCCCTGAAACAGGAGGTGGAGGTGGAGTGCCTGCCCGGCCCTACCGCCTTCGTGCCCGCCTTGGTGCAGTCCGGATTCCCCTGCAGCAGCTTCTACTTCCATGGCTTCCTGCCCCACAAAAAAGGCAAGGAGACGCTCCTGAAACGCTTTGCCGAGATGGAGGAAACTGTTGTCTTTTACGAGTCTCCGCACCGTCTGCTGAAAACGTTGGAGAAGATGTCCGAAATCATGGGTCCCGACCGCCCCGTGGCCGTGGCCAAGGAACTGACCAAAATCCACGAGTTCACGTTCCGGGGGACGCTTGCGGAGGCGTTGCAGCATTTTGGAAGCCAACCCGTTAAGGGAGAGTTCGTGCTGATCGTCTGAACTGAAAAATAACCATAACCATGAAAACAAAATACAAAAATCCACAAAGTGAGTTCTTTCGCTTTTCGGATCAACAGCCCCTCTCCCCGTCACAGGTGGTCTCAACTTAAACAATCGAAGTTCGTTGACTTAAGAAACCAATGATAACAAAACTGCATTAACCAATTTTAGATCTCTTATTCCTTGGATAATACCTCCTCTCTGCAGGATGATGTTTTACATCCCTTTGGGTTGTCGAATTTTCGTGTTTGTAGCCTATTTCTTTTGGGATTAATGGATAACCAGTTTTTTTGTGATGACGGCGGTGCTGGTGGTGGCGCGTAGGATGTAACTGCCGTGCGCTATCCCGTTCAGATCCAGCAATTCTCCGTCGGAAACATTGTTCCAGTGTCGGACGAGTGTACCCACTAAGTCGAAAAGTTCGATGGTCTGGCCCTCATCGCAGAGTTGCCACCGGAAGTGGGTTTGTGCCGGGTTGGGGTAGGGGTCGGGAGTGGGCGTCACTGGATTGTCAATGCCGGTGCTGTCGCCGCCATCCTGTCGCAGGGTGATGGCGATGTTGTTTAGCTGGGTGTTCCCGGAGGTTGCCGCGGCCAGCAGCCAACGCACGTAGCGAGTCTCTTGCGCCAATGTGTAGGGGCCGTGATGGCTGAACCCGTTGGTGCTGATATCTGATTCGTTGAGCGAAGCCACCGTGCTCCATTGCTGCCCGTCTGCGGATTCGCTGACGAGGAAGGTGATCCCGCTGTAAGCCGACGGAGAACCGCCCTTGACCCCTTTCAGGTCGAAGGTGAGTTCTCCCGGCGGGTTGTCAAGATGAGCGGTCAGCGAGGCGGTGCCGGCGTTCTTGGATTCGAACTTTACTGAGCCGTCGGCGTAGGACGAGCCCAACTTGTTGGCCCGGAACCCCGGCATCGTTTTCACCTCCACCTTGGACGAATCGCTGTTGTGGGTAATGTCGAACGGCAACGCGACTAACGAGTTGGTGTCGATGATGACGAATTGTGCGGTCAATACGTTACTGTTGTACATATTCTCCTTCACGGCGAAGGCCTTCAGGGTGCAGTTCTCGCTGATGTTCAGCACGCCCCCGCAGACGGGTGACTGTGCGTCCGGGGTGCTGCCGTCGAGGGTGTAGTGGATGGTCGCGCCGTCAGTGCCGCATTCAAGGGTGACCTGCTGCGGTTCGTAGTAAGTGCCTCCGGAGGGAGTACAGGTGGGTGTCGCCACCGTTTCCAGCACAATCTCGTCGCCGTCGGTGATGCGGATGTCGTCTATCCGGTAATCCACGTTGGCGAGGCTGGAGAAGCGGAGGTGCAGGTGTGGATGTGCGGGCACGTTGGGAAAGCAGACGCGGTGCCAGCCCGAAGTGCCGGTGCCCGTCGGCAGCGTGTCGGCCATGGGGAGCCGCACCCACACGACACTGTCGGTGGAGAATTCCACCACGAAGTTGTCCCCGTTCTCGGCGTTGGTCTTCCGCAACCCGCAGTAGAGCTTCACGGTGGGTTGCGTCGCTGTGGTGTTCACTCCGGAAATCTGGAACCACTTCACTGTGTCGTTGATCATCACGTTGCCACCCCCGGACGCGCCGCCGTAGCCTGTGGAGGCGCTTGACGTACGCACGTCGCATGTGCCGTTGCCCACATAGATCACCGAACTGTTCTGCCAGCCATTGTAATTCTGGATGGGCGTGTTGGCGGTGGGCGTTCCGAAGTCCTCCTCGTAGAGAACTGCCTGCCCTTTAGTGATGAAAGCGCCTCCAAGTAGGACCAGTGCCAAGACGCCTGTTTTGATGCGCGTAAATTTCTGTTTCATTTCGTTGCTTTTCAAGTTTCGCAAATCCATAACCAAATCCACTGGCAAAGATACAATGATTTTAACCAAAAGTCAATAGTTTTTTAGATTTTATTGCGAAAAAAATTCTAAAAAACTGATAAACAATGAAATGAGAATTTTGCGTATTCCAAAAATTAACTAACAATAGTTAAATTTGGAATTAGCGTTAAGAATTGACTGTTAAAAAACGCCACTTCGGAAAAGGCGGAAAAGGACGATTTCGCATTATTTCGCGCAACGGGCCGCAATTTCCTCCATCAGCCACATCGGGGTGGAGGTGGCTCCGCAGACCCCGATGGTGTCATTTTCACCCATGGGAACCTCATCGATTTGTGCGGGAGAGGTAACAAGGAAGCTGTGCGGGTTGTGTTCCTTACATATATTATATAGGTATAGCCCGTTGGAACTTTTCTCGCCGGAGACGAACAGGATGATGTCGTGGCGGGTGGCGAAGTCCGCAATCTGTTTGGCTCGCGAGGAGACCTTCCGGCAGATAGTGTCGGCGAAGGAAAACCACTCGCCGTGGCCGTCCGCTTCGTAACGCTCTCGGATCATCCGGATGAGTTCGTTGTACTGCTCCAGACTCTGGGTGGTTTGCGAATATAGCTTCGACGGTCGCGAGAAATCGATGCGCTCAATGTCCTCCGGTGAGGAGATGACGAGGCCTGTGTTGTCGGTCTGCCCCAAGAGACCGATAACCTCCGCATGACCTTTCTTGCCGAAAATCAGGATCTGTTTGCCGGGGTTTCCGGTGTGGTATTCGTCGTGGATGCGCTTTTGTAGCCTCAACACCACGGGGCAGGTGGCGTCGATCAGCTGGATACGGTTCTCCTTGGCGAGGCGGTAGGTCTCGGGCGGTTCCCCGTGGGCGCGGATGAGCACGGTGGTGTCGCGCAGGTCGCGCAGCTGTTCGTTCGTGATGATGCGCAGCCCCATGGACGTGAGTCGCCGCACCTCCTCGCTGTTGTGGACGATGTCGCCCAAGCAATAGAGGAAATGCTGCTCGTTGAGGTGCTTCTCCGCCGTTCGGATGGCGTTGATGACCCCGAAGCAGAAACCTGAGTTCTCGTCAATGACAACCTTGCGGGACATGGCTACCAGTTGTCGGGGAAGAGGGAATCGACAAACTCGAGGCGGTTGAAAATCTGCAGCTGGTGGATTTTCTCGCCCACGCCGATGTATTTGATGGGCACTTGGAACTGGTCGGAAATGCCAATGACCACGCCGCCCTTAGCGGTGCCGTCCAACTTGGTGATGGCCAAGGCGTTGACCTCCGTGGCGGCGGTAAACTGCTTGGCCTGCTCGAAAGCGTTCTGGCCGGTAGAGCCATCGAGGACGAGCAGTATCTCGTGCGGACCGTCGGGCACGAGCTTGCGGATGACGTTCTTGATCTTCACCAGCTCGTTCATAAGGTTGATCTTGTTGTGGAGACGGCCGGCGGTATCGATTATCACGACCTGGTGGTGGTTGGCGATGGCCGATTTGACGGTGTCGTAGGCCACGGCGGCAGGATCGGAGCCCATCTTCTGGGCCACGACGGGCACGTCGCAGCGGTTGCCCCATTCCTTAAGCTGGTCGATGGCGGCGGCGCGGAAGGTGTCGGCAGCGCCGAGAACCACGGAGTAGCCGTGCTTCTTGTACTGGTAGGCTAACTTTCCGATGGTGGTGGTCTTGCCCACGCCGTTCACGCCGACCACGAGGATGATGTAGGGCGTGTCCATCTCGGGGATGACGAAATCGTTGACTTTCTCGAGGTCGTTTTCTAACAGAAGTCCGGCGATCTCCTCCTTGAGAATCATGTTCACCTGGTTGGTGCCCAGGTACTTGTCCTTGGAGACGCGTTTCTCGATGCGGTCGATGATCTTGAGGGTGGTCTCCACGCCCACGTCGGAGGTGACGAGCACCTCTTCGAGGTTGTCGAGCACCTCGTCATCCACTTTGGACTTGCCGGCGATGGATTTGGCCAGTTTCTTGAAGAAGTTCTCCTTGGATTTCTGCAAACCCTCGTTCAGTTCCTTCTTCTGTTCCTCGTTGATTTCCTGTTTTTTATCTTTGTTGAAAAAAGAGAAGAATCCCATACGTACGAATTTTCGGCAAAAGTACGATTTTTATGGATACGCGGCGATTACCGTTTCACCACTTTGCGTACCGCCACGACATTTCCGTCCGCCACGGCCTTCACAAAATAGACGCCGGCAGTGAAACCGGACAGGTCGATTTGTGCCGTTTGTAGAGACGAGGTGCACCGCGTCCCTACAACAGCCACCAATTTTCCGTACGCATCAAATACGTGGTATTCCATCGCCCCCACCTGTACATTGTTCATTGTACATTGTACATTGACCATGCCGTTCGTGGGGTTGGGGTAGAGGTTAAAAGCGAAATCGTCGTAGTCGTCGATGCCGACGGTGATGGTCAGGTGCAAGGTCACGACGGAGTCGCAACCCTGTACGGTCTGGAGGGTCTGGGCGTAGTCGCCTGAGGCACAGTAGGTTTGGGAATTCCAGGTGTAGCAGGAGTCGGTGGTGATGATGGTGAATTCGGAACTCACGGACGGGTTGACGGTCAAATGCAGCATCACCACGGAGTCGTAGCCGAGAGTGGAGGAGAACGTCTGTGTGTAGTCGCCGCTTGCAGTCAGGGTCTGGCCGTTCCAATCGTAACTGTCGCAAGCACTGGCGGCCACCTCGACGGTCACGGGGATTTGGTTATACACGATGTTGGAGCGTGCGCCCGTGTAGGTCACGTCGCGGGTCTGTTGCACGCAACTCTCCGTCATGACCACCTCGATTTGGTAGAAGAGGGCGTCGCCGGCGGGGTTGTTGTCGGTGAAGGAGGTCAGCGTGGACGGCATCGTCTGGATAAGTTGCAAATTGTTGTTGGCCGTGCCGCGGTAGAGCTTGTAGCTGGAGAACTCAAAGCCTTCATACGGTGTCCAAATGAGATTCCAGCTGTTGCCAATCCCTTGGTTGATCGTGAGATGAACGGTCTTGTGATAAGCGCTCATCGGGGTTTCGCCCCCGCAGGAGTCAGCGGCGGTGATCTTGTAACGGTACGCCCTGACCGACGGGTCGGCGGTGATGTCCTCGTATGCGTTGGGGGAGCCTGCCGGAACCGAGGCCAACAGCTCATAAACGTTGGCCTGGCTGTTTTCGCGGTAGATGCGGTAGGTTTCCACGTCGGGATCTGCCAGGGTCTCCCAAACCACCAGGTTGTGATCGTTTTCCACCCCCACCATGCAGATAGCCGGGGTTTCGTCAATCAGTTCACTGAGCCCGAGCTGGACCTGCCCGGAAACGCCCGTGCAGCCGTGCGCGTCGGTGGCGGTTACCCAATAGGTGCCGGCCTCCGTGACCGTGATGGTGGGCGTGGTTGCATTGTTCGACCAGTGATAGCCGCTGTAACTGCCATCCACCGAAAGGGTTGCGGAACTGGTCACGCAAGGCGAAAGCGTCCCGTTGACGATGATCTCGGGTGTGAAGGCCGGTATCACCGTCAGGTGCAGCGTGGCAGTGCTGTCGCAGCTGTGGACGGTGCTGAGGTGGAAGATGTAGTTGCCGCTCAAAGTACCCGCCTCGAAGAGAGTGTCTCCGTAAGCGTAGGGAAGGTCGTTCTCGCAAATGGTGAGGTAGTCGTCCGTGGCCACCGACGAATGGATGGTCAGGTGCAGGGTCACCACACTGTCGCAGCCCGCGGCGTTCGTCAGCGTCTGGACGTAATCGCCGGAGGAGGTGTAGGTCTGTCCGTTCCAACTATAGCTGTCGCATGCGACGGCGTTGAAGTTGTAGGTGTTGGAGTGGCGGATGGTCAGCTGGAGGGTCACCACGCTGTCGCAGCCGGCGGCGTTGGTCAGCGTGCAGGTGGGCGCCACTGCGGGTGTCTGCGTGTAAGTCACGCCGTTAATCCATGTGTAACTGTCGCAGGTGCTCACGTTTTCCACACCCGTATTGCTCTGGTTGATTGTCAGATGCAGGGTCACCACGCTGTCGCAGCCGGAAGCGGCCGTGAAGGTCTGCACCTTGTCGCCGCTGAGCGCGTAGGTGATGTCGTTCCAAGTGTAATGGTCACAGGCCGTTACGCTGAATTCGTTGGTGATGACATTCACAATCGTCAAGTGCAGGGTCACCACACTGTCGCAGCCGGCCGCATTGGTCAGCGTCTGCTGGTAGATACCGCTTTCCGCGTAGGTGACGTTGTTCCAAGTGTATGACACACAGGCGGTTTGATAGTATTCGGAACTGCTTGCGTGGTTGATGGTGAGATGCAGGGTGACGACACTGTCGCAGCCGGTGGCAGATGTGAATGTTTGAATGTAATTGCCTGTTGCATTGTAAGTTGTCTGATTCCAAGTGTACGATTCACAGGCGGTTTTACTGATGTCGTTGTAAACGGTGGGATTGACCGTCAAGTTTAGGACCACGGTGCTGTCGCATCCCAAAGCCGTTTGCAGATAGGCTGTATGGGTTCCTGTAGTGTTGTACGTTTGACCGTTGAATGAATAAGACTGGCCCTCGCAAATAGTAGTGTCGATACTGACATTGTAAACCGGATTCACGGTCAAGTTGATGTAGGCAATGTAATCCACACCCGTCTGGTTGTAGATGACGGTGTCTCGGAACAGACCGGGCGTTTCGGGATAGACGAAGTAATCCTCGTAAAAGAAACTCTCGCCAAGACAAATGGTGTCGTTGACGGTGAGATAGGTGACATCACCGAATTCGTAAGCGCCGATATCGATGTGGTTCTGCTTGATACGCAGAGATCCGGCGAGGTCGTAGAGCGGCAGGTTCAGCGAGGTGGTATTGGGGTTGCCCACGTTGATGCAAGCCGAACCCGGTGACAACTGATAGCTCACATTGTCTTGCGTCGTGATACCGGCCGCAGCCGACGGGTTGGCGAAACGCACGTAGGAGGCTGACGGGGCAAGACCATTGTTCAACGAATCCAGTGTGATGTTGGCTACCCCTGCATGACCGCCTTCGATGGCGCAATAGGTAAATGTGGATTCATTACGGATATTGCCGACGTTGTTTGTGGAATCCAAGAAACGGTTTCCCCAGATGATACAGTTGGTGAACTCATTGTTGGAGGAGTTGTTAAAGACACCGCCAACGGCATTTTCGCTGTTATACCATATCTCGTCGCCCCAATACGACGAATCCGCAAGCACTACAGCCTGGTTGTTCACAATGTTGCAATTCACAAAGCGGGCATTGTTTTCGGCGAACACGCCGGCTGCATACCCGTATTTTTTCTGGCTCTCGTTGTTGGCGATGTTCATGTTGACATAGAGACCTCCATTCGCCCGCAGGCCCATGCTGTGATTGTTTGTCACAGAGGTGTTGATAATCTGGACGGACCCCGAGGCGTCGATTCCGTAGAATTCCGTGTTCGTGGCATTAGGATTGCCGTTAGCCGTCACCGTACAACCTGTTGCTTTGCCGCCGTCGATTTTAAGGCCGTGCATGTTGTCATGAATCGAGCAGTCGGCCAAAGTACTGTTAATGGCATAGATACCGTAATGGTTGTTGTTACTGGCGCTGCAGTTGTTGGCAGTGATGTTTTCGCCTTTGAGACCGATGCCGTTGTTTTCGGTGAAGTTGCAATGGTTGAAGGTGTTGTTTATCGAATAAACGCCCATGTCGCCATGGTTGTTCCGGAAATCGCAGTTTGCCATCTCCGTGTTATCCAGCAGGTAGGCGCCTGAAGCGGAATTGCTTCCATAGCCGTTCTGGAAAACGAAACCGTCGAAACGGCTGACACCGATGGGGAAGGGGGAGACAGGGGCTTCTTCGGGCGTTTCGGGAATCACAGGCTCGCAATCAGTACAAGTGAACAGCAGGTTAAAACCAGAACCAGAGAAACTACCGTCTGAAGTAAATGTCAAGACCAGAATGCCATTGGGCGCGGAAGTGATGTTGATGTTGCCTTCACCGCGATAGTTGCCGATCAGGTCCCCGCCCACACCGTTGTAAATCTGCAGTTTGTCGCAGCAGTATTCCGTATTGTAGCTTCCGGTCAGGGTGATGACGGAAGAGGGGTTGTAAGAACGGAGAATGATCGTGCCGTCGCAGGAGTTGGCATAGTTGCCTGACGCGCCGCCGTCATCGTATAGGGTGCCCGAGCAGGCGGTCACATCACGGGTGCCCGACACCGGCATGAGCAGTTCCACAGGTTCAGAATAGTATTCGGTCGTGTTATCCACCTCTTCCTCTTCCTCTCCCGGGAACGGGCTGCTCATTTCCAGCACTCTGTGTGCCGAGTCGCCATCGATGACAGTGGCGTTGGCGGTGAAGTCGCGCAGGGCAAGATCGTATGTGTAGTCCTCGTAACCGCCAAACCCGCCATACACGGCCACTTTCGGCTGCACGATGAGCGTTCTGCCCGGATAGTAGGTGCCATGGGCCACCCAGACCGCGGCTGCGGGTTCGCAACCCATGGCCACATCCATGGCATATTGCAGGTTGGAGGTGGCATTGTCCCAAGAGGAGCCGTCCTGTGTGCCAGCGCCTGTGGTGGTCACGTAGATGATGTTGCTTTCCGCTTGCGGATGTAGCGGATAGGCCATCCCGAATGCGGATTCATACGCACCGATATCGACGCGCTCTTGCTGGATGCGGGGGTTCCCGGCCAAATCCGTAGTTCCGCCGGCGAGCGCGTTCAGGCCCATATCGATGCAGATGGAGCCGTTCTGCAGCGTCCAGTCGCCGATGGCGTTGTTCACATCCACACCGGCCTCAAGTGTCGGGTTGGTGAATTTCGGATAACCGATGCCCGAGCCGGTGTTCTCCGCCTCCAACATGACAGCGCCGCTGTAACCGCCTTCCACGGCGGAGGACTCCATGGTGAAGTGCTGGTAGCTGTTGGCGGCCAGCTGATTGTTCGCAGTGCCCACTTTGTTGCCCCAGACAATGCTGTTGCGCAGGACACCTCCGTTTATGGTGTAAAGACCGCCACCGTCGTTCACCGCCGAATTGCGCACAATGTTGCAGGAGGTAAAGGTGGAAGACCTGCCATATACGCCACCGCCTTTGTCGCCTGCGGCATTGTTGCTGATCAAACAATGGTTGAGGGAACTTCCGTTGCTTGACGTATAGACTCCGCCGCCGTTTCCGAAAGTGGTGTTGTTGCTGATGACGCAGCGGTTGACCACCGAACTGCCGCTCAGGAAAAGACCGCCGCCACGTTCCGCGCTGTTATGGGTGATATGGTTGTCTTGTATAAGGCTTTCGCTTAGGTCGTCATAGATGCCGCCGCCAAGCACCTGCCAGTTGTCGCCGTTGCCGTCAAAAACCGTCAAATTGTCGTGGATATTGCAGTTTGTGACGACACCGTTTCGGTTATAGACCCCCACACCATATACGCGATGCCCGTATCCTGTGCCAGAAATGTTGATGGTGTTGTTGTATATCTCACAATCGGTCAGCGTGCCGCCATTGTTGTAAACAGCCACGCCTCCTCGGGAAACGTTGCTCGCAGAACCCGAAATAGCGGCGTTGTTGGCTGTGATGACACAGTTCCGGAGCGTGCAGTTTTTCCGGAGGTAGGCGCCGCCGCCCTCTTCGGCGGTGTTGACGGTACCGCCGCGGATGGTGAATCCGTCGAAAACAGAGGCTTGGTCGTCAGGGAAATCAGTGTTTTGATACAGCACCCGGCGTGCGTTGGAACCGAACAGGATGGTCTGGTTGATGTTGGTCTGCGTACGATTGTTCAGGTCGAAATTCGCGGGTTCGTTGCCGTTGAAGCCGCCGTATGCCCGGACATTGGGCTTGATTTCGAAGCTGTTCACGCTATTCTGGTTGCCCGTGTAGGTGCCCTTCTTGACGTAGAGGTAAGGAACTCTGTCGGTGATGGTACCCGCCGCATCCATGGCCTCCTGCAACCCCATGGCGTTGGCCCAGGTGCTGCCGTCGTGCGAACCGGCGCCGGTCGTGGTCACGAAGATGATCTTGACCATGGAGACATGCAAGACCACCAAGCTGTCGCACTCCTCACTGACAAACCAACGGTGCTGATAGGTGCCGGGCTCCGTGATGGTAGTGCCATAGAATTGGTAAGTTTCCCCTTCAAACAGAGAGATCTCCATGTCACGCTGCAAGGTGCAGACACCACCGGTACCGCAGAAACGGATGTTGGGTCGGGAATAGCTTCGCGTAACATCGTTTTCAATGTTGTTGATGTCAATGGCATTGCTTCTCGTCATCTCCGCGGCCATCTCTATGTTGGTTTCATGCATGTAGAATTCGGAAGAGCCGTTTTCGGTGCCGCTGTTATTCAGAAAAGCAACCACAAGATTGGAGTTGCCGTCCCAAAGGAACGGATTGTCGAACGTGATGCTGGTCCAGCCGTTCACTAAGTTCACGCTGCCGTTATAGACCAGCTGCATCTGCGAAACGGGAACCCATCCATTGTCCCAATTCATGGAACTCTGGGTGGTGTTGCCGAGGTAGATGCTCACCGGATCCTTGGTTTGGTTGGTGCCGTTGTATTGGATGGCGAGGGAGTTGATAGCTCCCGTGACACCTTGCTGGGCCAGTTCACCGGCCGTATAAATCTGTTGGGTATAGGTGTATTTGGCGTTGTTGCCGGAATACCATCCCATGGGGATGATGCTGTTGGTGGCGGTGCCTTCGCCGATTTGCGCACATTCGAAACCGCCCGTCGTGATGGTGATTTTCGCTTTGTTACTGAAGTCGTAGGCGCCGCAGACCGCTTGCACGTAGAAATCGTAAGCACCCGACGCGAGTTGGGAGACCGTCAATGTCGGGTTTCCGTTCACGGCGACCGTTGTCCCCGTGCCAGGCGTGAAACCCGCAGGACCGTACTCCACATTCCACGAGGATTCCTGATAACCCGGGAACCACTCCAGTTTCACCGTGTGGCGGTTCAACGTGCTGTAAGTCAGATGAGTTGGCTTTAGACAGCTTGTTTGCAAGCAGAGCTTCATGTTGGCGCGTTGCGACACTTGGATACCGGTGGGAAGCGTCCCGGCGTAAGAAATGGGGGTGCTCTCCTGATACAGATAAATGGCGCCAGTGTTCTGACCGTAGGAGTCCGTGACGTATGTGTTGGAGGCAAAATCAATGGAACTCCAATGATAGTCGCCACTGTCAGCGAAAGCGATCACAACGTTGCTGACACCATCCCAGGCGAACGGGGAGTCGAAATCGAATTTTTCCCACTGATTGGGTTGTACATTGCTGATGGTCACTACTTTATCGGTGAAAACATTGCTTAAAGAAGACCAACTGATCCAGTCGCTGCAATTCCATCCGTCGCCATTGAACGTCGCTTTGTTGGTATGGCCCATAAAGATGGAAATATGGCGCGAAATAGCAGAATTGATCTCCGATTTGTACTGTACTGCGAGCGAAACGATGTCATCGCCAGCCTGTAACCCCATGGCTGTAAGTTCGGAAGCCGTATAAATTTCCTGAGAGCAGTGGTAGTGGCCGGCACTATACCCGCCAATTCCGAAAGCTACGGGGGAGTTGGTAGTGTTTGTGCCATTCACGATGGGTTCGTCGAAACATTCCATGACGGTGCTTGTCTTGAACGTCACAGGGCCTGCCGTGTTTGTCTGACCACTGGTGCAGGTGTAGTGCAGGTAGGCGTCGTACCAGGTTTCGGCCAGAAGCCCTCCGATGGTGGCCGGGGAGGCGGTGACGGGAACGGTGGTGCCGGTGCCGGGCGTGAACCCTTGCGGGCCATACTCTATCTGCCAGTTATAGTTATAATCAGGATAGTTCTCCGACTGGAAAACAGACCACTCAAAGTTGGCCGTGTTGTAGGAAGTGCCCGTGCAGGTTAAGTTCATGGCCGCTGGCAGACAGGTCACTTCGCTCACCCTCAATGTCAGTCCGCTGCAGTAAAGGCTGCCCGAATAGACCAGCGTGAAGGCATCGGAGGAGGACATCACCGGCGGGATGTTGTTGTCGTTGATGGTGGCCAGCAATGTGCCATTGGTTCCGACACCATCGTAAACCTCGACGGTATGGTTCTGCCAGTCAAGGACTTCGAGCAACAGTTGGGCGTTTGCGGTGGCGGGCGAGAGCACCAGGGTCTCCTGACAGGAGTTGGTGTAGTTGCATGCGCACTCGTAGTTGTTGAGGGCGCGGGTGCTTCCAATCAGCACGGAGCCGGGGACCGTTTGGGTGGAACTGCCGTCCATGTTGAGCAGCAGCGTGTCGGCGACCGCATTGCCCGGTGCGACAAAGATGAGAATGTTGTCGTCGTTGAAATAGTTGCTGCTTGGGTTGAGGTTGCCGACGGCAAAGTAGCCGTCGCACCAGCCGCCCCAGCCCCAGTTGATATGGAGGAGGTCGTCCGCATCGTAGCCGTCGCACACGAAGGCGTGTCCGCCACTGCCGGAACCGCTGTAGTAGAGCGGTCTGCCGGCATCCAATTCGTTCTTGATCATGGCGAGCCATTCAGCATCGGTATAGACTTCGTGGGTGGTGGTCCATCCGTACCAATCGGTCGTCCGGTAGGTTTTCTGGACAAGGTTGGCCCTATAGCCGAAATGGCTCACAAAGGCGGTGCGCGCGGCGAAATCTTGCGCACTGCTGCCGTCAGGGTCGTATTCCATGTTGACGGCGATGCCGCAATGCCGCATCAGCGTGGCCACAGCGTTGACTTGTGCAGCACTGCTGTTGGCGGTCAACTCGTTAGGCATCAAGGAATATTGGTAGGTGGTGTTGGCGAAGTCGGCGGATTGCAACCCGTATGTGGGATCTGTATATTGGTGGGCACCGAACCCGTGCGCCGGATATTCCCAGAAGTGGATGATCTGCGCCATGGCTGTGGCCACGCAGCCGGTGACGGCCTGGTCGATGCCGGTACCCGGGCAAAGGTTGTTGTAGTAGGGCGACTGGTCCCATGTGGTGGTGAGCAATGGCAGTACGGCCGTGGTGCTTCTCGGGGCCAAGGCGGGGGATGACGCGTCCGTGGAGAGCAATGCGTCCCATGCCAAGGCGGTAGAGGCGGCGCCGGCAATGTCTTGCGCCCGCACGTAAGCAATCTCCTCGGCATAGTGTTGCAGCCAGGAACGGCAGTTTTCAGGAATGTTGTCCGGAGAAAAAGCCCCGTTGGGTGAGTAGCCCAGAATCGGTTCCACGCGGTTGTCGGCCGCCACAATCACAAAGCCTTTGGGCTGCAGGGCAAACACATAGAAGCAGTCGGTCGCCACACCGGTGAGGCTGTCGGTGGCCTGGCCGGTATAGACCCATTGCATCGTCTGCTTGCTGACGTGGCCGTTCGTGGCCCCGTTGCCCCTCAAACCGTCGCCCATGCGCATGAAGGCGTAACCCACGTCCAGTGCTTGTGCGGGGGGCACGTGTGTCTCGTGCTGCCTGTTGTTCTGCGCGTCCGCCGCTTGAGGCAGAAAGGCTATCATGATGAGTGTCAGAATGCTCCAATAATAAATCTTATTCATAACCTATAGATGTTTGTTTGTAATCATTTAATGATAACGGCAAAAATAAAAAAAAAATGATGACCGTCCCGGATTAGTTTTCCACAACGGTCATCAAGATATCAACAGTTTTAAACGAAAAAAGGCGGGCAGGCGCCCACCTTCTTTCAACCATGAAAACAAAATATTACTTTTTAGCCAAAAAGTCTTTTACAGCAGAGGCCTCTACGATAGCTTCCTTGAAGGTGTAGGCCCCGGTTTTCGGAGAACGCTCCATGCGCACCACGCGCGTGTAGGTCACGCCTCCTTCTTTCTTCAATGATGCAACAACTTTCTTTGCCATCTCTTCTCGTTTTTATTATTTTACTTCTTTGTGAATCGTCATTTTCTTTAAGTACGGATTGTACTTCTTCAGTTCCAGTCTGTCGGGAGTGTTCTTTCTGTTCTTTGTCGTAATATATCTTGACATCCCTGGCACTCCACTTGCCTTTTGCTCTGTGCACTCAAGTATCACTTGTTGACGTGCTTCCTTCGTTTTCTTTGCCATTTCTTTCGTTCAATTATTTACGCCGCAAAAATACACTTTTTTTGAATTGCTCCACCCGCCCCGATAATTTTCTTGATATTTTTTATTAACAGCTGTTAATTATCTGAATATCACCTTGTTAAATATCTTCTTCGGGCTGGAGAAGAGCCCACAGACGGTCCTTCAACTCGGTCATCCGCCAGTTCGCGGCGGAGGAAATGCATAAAACCGGCGCACTTTTCGCCAATTTCGTCTCCAGATTCATTGCCTCCTTTTCCGAAATGAGGTCGCACTTGGTCACCGCGAGCATCCAGCTTTTGTCCAGCAGCTCCGGATTGAATTTCTTGAGCTCGTTTTGCAGGATCTTGAGCTCCTTTTTGATCTGCGTCACGGTCTTGACCTGCCCCTCGTCATCGGCAGCGGGAATCATGTACAACAAGGCTGCGTTCCGCTCGATGTGCCGCAAGAATCGGAGTCCCAATCCTTTGCCTTCCGATGCGCCCTCAATGATGCCGGGGATGTCGGCGATGACGAACGATTGGAATTCGCGGTAGGCCACCATGCCGAGATTCGGCTTCAGGGTGGTGAAGGGATAATCGGCGATTTTGGGTCGAGCGTTTGACAGCTGCGTGATGAGGGTGGATTTGCCCGCGTTGGGGAATCCCACCAGCCCGACATCAGCCAACACTTTGAGTTCTAATGAGATCCAACCTTCTGTACCTTCCTCACCCGGCTGTGCGAAACGGGGTGTCTGGTGCGTGGCGGTCTTGAAATGGACATTGCCTTGTCCGCCCCGGCCGCCTTTCATGATGACCAGCTCTTGCCCGTCCTCCAGCACTTCACCCACGTACTCGTCTGTGTCCACGAGTCGGATGATGGTGCCAAGCGGCACTTCGATGTAGGCATTCTCGCCGTCCTTGCCGAAGCACTGGTTTTTCTGGCCGTTGCCGCCGTGCTCCGCGAACACGTGCTTGGTGTAGCGCAGATGCAGCAACGTCCATAGGTTGCGGTTGCCGCGCGCGATGACGCTGCCGCCCTTGCCGCCGTCGCCGCCGTCGGGACCGGCCTTCGGGTTGTGGGCCGTCCGCGCCAGATGCGCCGAGCCCGCTCCGCCGTTTCCGGAACGGCCGAATATCTTTACGTAGTCTATGAATTGTTCTTCGCTCATTGTATGATTTAAGGTTTATGGTTTAAGGTTTATGGTTAAGTCACAAATCTTACGTCTCAACTCGCGGCAAAGATACGTTTTTTTCGGGTATGGCCTTAATCCGATTATTTGCTATTTTTGCGGCTTCAAATTCGGAGACTTTTGTGTATGAAAATCATCAACTTCTGTGTCAATTTGGTGCAAAAATATCTGCCGGAACCGTTTGTGCTGGCCATTCTGCTCACCCTTATCGCCGCGCTTTCGGCCATGCCGGTGTGTCATCAGACTCCCGTGGAGGTGATCGAGCACTGGGGCAACGGTGTTTGGGGACTGTTAGCTTTCTCCATGCAGATGTCGCTGATTTTGGTTTGCGGCGCGGCTTTCGCCGGTGCGCCTGCCGTGAAGAAGGGCATCCGCAAGATCGCTGCGCTGCCGAAGACCCCCTCCACCGCCATCGCCACCGTGACGCTCGTCTCCGCCATCGCCTGTTGGATTAACTGGGGTTTCGGTCTCATCGTGGGGGTCATTCTCGCCAAGGAGATCGCCCGCGACTGCAAAGGCGTGGACTACAGACTGTTGATTGCATCGGCCTACAGCGGCTTCGTGGTGTGGCATGCTGGTCTCTCCGGCTCCATCCCGCTGACCATGGCCACCGCTGGTGAAGCGCTTACTAAAGCCACTAATGGTGCTCTGACAGAGCCGGTTAGTGTCTCTACTACCCTTTTTGCGCCGCAGAATCTCATCATCGTCGCGCTTGTCATCGTGGCCATCACCCTAGTCAACACGCTGATGCACCCCAAGGGCGAGCATGTGGTCTCTGTTGATCCGCAACTGCTCTATGAGCCGGAGGAGGCTCCTGCCAAGGAGGACAACTCCCCGGCCGCCAAGTTGGAGCAGAGTCACATCTTGTCGGGCATCGTCGCGCTTTTGGGTTTCAGTTTCTTGATTATCAGGCTTTTCGTTAAGGGCGGATCGTTGGATCTCAACGCCGTCATCATGCTGTTCCTGTTCACGGGCATCCTCTTCCACGGCACCCCTGCACAGTATGTCCGTGCTTTCACGAAGTCGGCGGGCAGCGCGGCGGGCATCATCCTGCAGTTCCCGTTCTACGCCGGCATCATGGGCATCATCACCGGGGTGGGGGATTCTGGAATCTGCTACGGCACGGTGATTAGCGACGCCTGCATCGGTATCTCCACGCCCACGACATTCCCGTTGCTGACGTTCCTCTGTGCGGCGGTCCTCAATCTTTTCGTGCCGTCGGGCGGCGGTCACTGGGCCATCCAGGCTCCCGTGTTTTTCACAGCAGGTGCCAACCTTGGTGTCGATCCGGGACTCACCGGCATCTCCATTGCCTGGGGTGACGCGTGGACTAACCTCATCCAGCCTTTCTGGGCGCTGCCGGCCTTGGCCATCGCCAAGCTGAACGCCAAGGATATTATGGGGTTCTGCCTCATCGATTTGGTAGTGACGGGCGTGATAATTTGCGGTGGGTTGCTGATTTGGGCGATGTAACCGCTGCGACAATCTGCAAAGATGGTAACGACACGTTTTTTGACAAAGTACCCCGACGGCGAATCCAGCCGGACCATAGGACTGCTCCGATGGGTACTGATGGTGCTGGTGGTGGTTATCCACACGGATTTGAGACCTGACACGGGTTGCGCCGAATCTACCTATGGGGTGTTTTATCGTTGGATGGAAAACGTGATCGAACTGGCCACCCCGCTTTTCTTTCTGATTTCGGGTTACCTTTTCGTGGCTTCCGACCGAGGATTCACTTGGAGGGTCTTTACTGACAAGTGCCGGCGGCGGGTGCGCACGTGGTTGATACCATATATATTATGGAATACGCTGTTTCTGCTTTTTTACGGGCTGATGGGGCTGTTGCTTCCCTCCGCATTGGGCGAGATTCCTCCGCTGCAGGAGATGACTTTTGTGGATGTCCTGAAATCCTACTGGTGTATCCGAGGCGAAGGGTTCAATTCCGGACCTATCGACGCCCCGCTTTGGTTTCTCCGAGATTTGATGGTCGTTGCGCTCTTCACGCCCCTGTTCTACTCTCTCGTCAAATTCCACAAAGCTTCGCTGGTTGTCCCACTTGTGCTTGCTTCGCTGCCCCACCAGTTGGGTTTCGAGCCGGAGACGGCCTGCTTCATCATCGGTTGCTGGCTGAATGTGTGGATTCCGTCGTTGTCCGACTGGCTGCGAAAGCCGTTATGGTGGCCGTTGGGGATTTATCTCGGCACGGTTCTGCTCCTGATGTCCCGGTTGCCGTTGCTGGAATGGCTGCTTGCCCCCGTGACCCTTGTCCGCAACCTTTCCGGAATGCTGTTGATTGCGCGGCTTTGCCATAAGTCGGTGGTGCAGTATCCTTCCGTGGATTGGCGCACACTGGCCACCCCCGTTTTCTTTGTGTTCGCTTTTCACAGTTTGCCGGCGCGCGCCCTGACCAAACTTTCCGCCAACTGGCTGTTGGCGCACGGTTCGGGTGGCTTTCTGTACATTACAGCCCAACTACTCAATGTCGTTCTCAGCATCGCCATCAGCCTGCTGGCCTACAATCTGCTGAAACGGATATGGCCCTGGGCTTGGAGGTGGCTTTCCGGATTAAAACAAAACTCCTGAAAACTTATACAACTAACCCTTTTTTTTATACTTTTGCACTTTCATGCAATTAAACTTCAGACGTTGATTATGAGGAAGTTATGTAAAGTGATGGGGCTGGTTTTGTGCGTTTTGATGCCGTTTTATACGATGGCACAGACCCAAGGTGAC
Organism: Bacteroidales bacterium; assembly: GCA_017962275.1. Lineage (GTDB taxonomy): Bacteria > Bacteroidota > Bacteroidia > Bacteroidales > WCHB1-69 > F23-D06. The sequence continues at coordinate 26,035 of JAGCVQ010000051.1, read as the reverse complement.
AGTAAAGAGAAAAAAAAGAAGGAGAGGAAGGAGGTGAACCCGAATTTCAAGCATAAGTTCACGACTTTCCATTTGGAGACCCGCCTGGGTTTGGAATACGATTATGACCTCACCAAATGGGGTTATATTTCACCGTTAGGGGTTCCGTCGTCAGGAAGTGTTACAGAACACCACTACGGTTTCCGTGGTGACTATTTCAACTTCCTGCTCGGTGGCGATATCGGCGACCATATTTCGTACTTCTTCCGCCAGCGCATCATACCCGCCAAAGGGGTTACGGAACTGTTCGACAACACGGACTTCCTCTACATTCAGTATAATTTCAACAAACAATGGTCGCTGCGCGTGGGTAAAGAGGCCATTGCCGTGGGCGGATTCGAGTATGACGCCCCGCCCATCGATGTCTATTACTACACTCATTACTGGGGGAATTTTCCCTGCTTCCTTTTGGGCATGTCAGCCATCTACAAAGACAAGAGCGGCAAGAACAAGATCGTGTTCAATATCGCCAATTCGCCTTTCGTGAAGTACATGGACAACAGCTGGAATTCGGGACTTCTCTCCTATAACCTTTACTGGAGCGGCAACTTCGGCCATTTCTCCACGCTCTATTCTCTCAACTTTTTGGAGTACGAGCGCGGCAAGTTCATCAACTTCATCGTCCTGGGCAACAAACTTTCGTTTGACAAATGGTCCATCTACTTCGATTATATCAATCGAGCCGCCGGGTTCCGGGAATTTTTCCAAGATTTCACCGTGGTGAGCCGCCTCGACTGGCATGCAAGTCCGAGCGTGAACCTTTTCGCCAAAGGCGGTTACGAACAGAACTTCGCAAACTACCAATACACATCAGGTCACGAAAACTATATGGTGGATGTGGACATGTGGATGCCCTCCAACCACAACTATTGGTTCTACGGACTCGGCATGGAGTACCGCCCGCGAGTCTATCCCGATTTGCGTGTCCATGCATTCGTGGCCAATGCCGTGATGCATACCCCAGTTACGGCTATCCCGGAAGATATGGAAGCTAAGAAATCCACCCTCACCGCCAACGTCGGTGTCACCTGGTGGCTCAATTTCATGAAATTCCTGCCCGAAAAATTAAAGAATTAGCTTTTGACTTGAGAGAACACACACTTTGAACCATAAATCGTAAACCGTAAACCGTAAACTAATCCCATGCCCATATTCCATTTTAAGACCAACAACATTCTGAACCAGATTTCCCGGATTTCGCGGAACAATGTGGTGCGCTACATGGTGCGTGCATACGGCCGTACTCGTGAGCTGATCATCTTCCTCATCCTCTTCTTCGGCTTTTTCATCGGGCTCTCCATCAAGATGAGTCTGCCGAACATGCTGAACACCTTCATGAATACGGCGTACAAATTGCTGATAGACACGGTGTTCTACATCATGGCCATCACGGTGATGACGGGTGCCATCAGCAAGCTGTTCGTGGAGTTCGGTGTGGTGGTGCTGTTGGAGAAGATGCTCAAGCCGTTGATGAAACCACTTTACAATCTGCCCGGTGTGGCTTCGCTCGGTGCGGTGATGACCTTCCTGAGCGACAATCCCGCCATCATCACGTTGTCGAAGGACAAGACCTTCAGTCGTTACTTCAAGCAGTACCAAATCGCCTCGCTGACGAATTTCGGTACCTCGTTCGGCATGGGTCTGGTGGTGGTGGCCTTTATGACGGGTCGCGGTTACGGTAGCGGCGCCCTCATCGGTCTGGCAGGCGCGTTCATCGGCAGTATTGTCACCACCCGCCTGATGCAACATCTCACGCTGAAAGCCTATCCCGAGCTGGATTCTCCGATGCCCGGCACCACGATTACGGAGGAACCCTTGAAAGCGGAGACATCCGCTGAGGGCGAACCTATCGAAGAGGAGAAAAAGGGACCCTTCCTCCGCACGCTGAATGCCATGCTGGATGGCGGAAAGAGCGGCGTGGAAATCGGTATGTCTATCATCCCCGGCGTACTCATCATCTCCACTCTCGTGATGATGGTGACCTTCGGCGCTTCGTTGGACGGCACCTATACGGGTTCTGCCTACGAGGGTGTGCCGTTGCTGCCTTGGCTGGCCGGCAAAATCGATTTTGTGTTCAAATGGTTGTTCGGATTTGTGCATCCCGAGTTGATCGCCTTCCCGATCACGGCGTTGGGCGCGGTAGGCGCGGCCATCGGTTTGGTGCCCGCTTTCGACGCATCCGGACTCATCGACGGCAACGCCATCGCGGTCTTCACCGCCATGGGTATGTGTTGGAGCGGCTTTCTGAGCACGCACACCGGTATGCTTGATTCCCTCGGTTACCGCAAGCTCATCTCCAAAGCCATCGCCTCCCACACCGTCGGCGGCCTCGTCGCGGGCATCTCCGCGCACTGGCTGTTTGTGTTGTTTTCGTTGATTTGATGGTTACACGGTTACATGGTTATATGGTTATAGAAAAACGGAAGGCGATGCCTTCCGTTTTTTCTATCAACAACAACCAATTTTTAATATAAAATCATGACATTTCTGCTCTGAGTTTCACGTTGCAAAGAAACAAAGATTCCGTAACGTGGGTTATCCCCACATTTTGTGTTTTTTTTCAATGAAGGTCATTACTTTTGGTGATGGGTGGAATATGCTTTAAGGTTTATGCTTTAAGAGTTGAAACCTTAAACTTGGAACTTGGAACTTGGAACCTGGAACCTGATTACCTACCGTATCAGCGTTACATTCCCTTTCATCTCCGTCTCGTCGCCGTCTTTGCACGTGCCCTTGAAATACCAGTCGTAGGTGGAGCGGGGGCACTCTTTCCCTTTGAAAGTGCCGTCCCAGCCGATTTCCTGGCTGAAGGTCTCGAAAACTTTCTCGCCCCAGCGGTTATAGACGATGAAGTGGCAGTCCACGAGGATGTCGCTGCGTACATACAGCACGTCGTTCCGCCCGTCACCGTTGGGAGTGAAGCTGTTGGGGATGAAGACGAACGGCATGTCGCATACTACAGGATTTACCTTGACGGTCACCGTGTCGGTGCGTTGGCATCCGAACGTGTCGGTGACGGTGACGGTGTAGGTCATAGTTGTGTCGGGCGTGACCACGGTGTTGGGCAGATAAGGGGTCTCCATGAACTGCGAAGGGGTCCACTGGTAGGTGTAGTAGCTTCCGTAATCGGTGGCATGCAGGGTGGTTTCGTGGTAGGCGACAATCTCGCACGGTTCGCACCAAGCGTGAAGCGGTTCGGGGAAGGTTCCCTCTCTGACAGTGATGAAACCGGTAGCCGTGGCGGTACAACCTATGGCATCTGTTATGGTAACGGTGTAATTGGTTGAGTGTTGCGGGGTTACGTGCGGATGAATACCTTCATAAGCCGAACCGTCCCCCAACAGCCATGAATACTGATAAGGGGCAGTGCCGCCGTTGCAGGAAATCCCCAACTCAAGGTAGTCTTCAAAGCAAAGTAGATAATTCAGGTTGTCGTAAATGACGACTTGCTTGACCATTACCTCGAATGAGTAAATTCGAGTGCAGTAGTCGGTGGTGACGCGTGCATAGTAGGTGCGGGATGTCGCAGGTGATACATAGATGCTGGCACCTTCGGAAATAATCTGCAGGAAATCTGCCGCTTCTGACCATTCAATGTGATAGGTGTCGGGACTGGTGGCGGTGACGGTCAATATGGCCGTGTCGCCGAAACAGATAACAGAGTCGCCATTAATCGTGGCATAGAGCGTGTGCACATCCACATGCTGCGTCAGTGTATCCACGCAGGCGGAGGTGGAGGCGATGAGCGTGTAGGTGGTCGATTGGTCAGGGGTTGCGATGGGGTTCGAAATGGCCGGATTGTTCAGGGATTCGGCGGGTGACCAGTGGTAGTCAACCCCGATGGACGGCGGGATGCCTAATTCGGCAAAGTCTCCTTCGCACATCGCGACGGTGGGCAGCGTGGAGGAGGTGTTGGCCAGCACCAGAATCCGTTTCCGCAACGTGTCGGAGAAATTACAGCTGCCCAAATCATGCACCACTAACGTCACTTCGTAGTAGCCGGTGCTTGGGTAGAGGTGGTGGGGCTCCCATTCCGTGGAGGTAGTCCCATCGCCGAAATACCATGTTACATCAGTCTGTGAACTAATGAGTTGCGAGTAATTTTCGAAGAAAACACTATCAGGCAGGCAGACCACATTGGGCATGAGGAAATCGGCGACGACAACAGGCATGTTGAAGTCGATTTTGATGGCGCCAAGGTTGCAGTTGCCGCTGCCATTGGTGTTGGAATAGGCGCCGGGCGTGGTCGGGAACGAACTTTGTCCGCCGCAACCCGCGCACACGGCCTGGTAAATTCGACCGTGCTTGTCGAAACGACTGGTGCCGCCGTCCACATGTTCACGGGCGCTGCTCGCCGCTCCGCCGAAGAAGGTGGCATACACGAGGTTGGAGGCATCGTCGCTGATGGCCATGAAGTAGAAATCGCTGCCGTCGGTGGTGGTCTGGAAGGCATTGGCGGTGATAGGGAGCCCGCTCGTGCCACCGAACCCATTCAACTGTGCCGATCCCCATCCTGACAAGTAGATATTGTCACAGAAATCAACCATCAGCGCGGTGGGAGAGATGTCAGGACCGCCGAAACCGCTGCCGAAAGCCGTGGACCATACAACGCTTGAGAGATTTTTCGACAGCTTGCTCAGGAATTGCCCTCCATCAGGTACGTAATAGTTGGCATTCTGCACCCATTGTGTTCCGGTGGCGTAGGTTTGCCCAAGCACATGCGGGAAATCCTCGTCGTCGCCCTTGATGAGGTAGCACTGGTCGTAGCCGCTTTTGCCGAGATAGGTGCTTTGCATCAGCAAGTTGCCGTTGGCGGAGAGATGTGCTACAAAGCCGTCGGCGATATTCGCGCTGTCGGTGTATGTCGGTTGGATGGCACCGGCCGTCACGGGAAGGTCTGAAGAGGTGGTGCCGCCACAGAAATAGACGCTTTTGTCGGTTGCCAAGAACATGCTGTAGCCTGCGTCGTTACCCGAGCCGCCGTAGCAAGTGCTCCAGATAAGGGTGGACAAATCCTGACTCAATTTGAAAATGCAGGCCGATTGTTTTCCGTTTGTGTCTGGTTGATAGATAGTTGAGGTGATGGGGAAATCTGCCGAGTTGGTGGAGGAGACGACATAGACGTTACTGCTCTCGTCCACGATGATCTCGCCCCGGTTGTCGTCGGCGTAGTTGATGCGAAGTCCGGATGCGGTGTTGACCCCGTCGTTTTTGCTGCCGCCAATGAAGGTGGAAGCAGGCAGTTGCGTGCCGTCTGCGCTCAGCTTGGCAACAAAGATGTCGGATCCCTCCAAAAATTTCATCGAGGTGGAAAGGGTGGTGTTCGGTCCCCCGTGAAAGACAGTGTCGTAAGCGTTCGCTGTCACTGGAAAATTGGAGGAACCGGTGGTGCCGAAAATGTAGAGTTCATCATTGTCGTTGACATGGAGACTGTGCGGGATGTCGGCTACCGTGCCGCCGAGGTAGGTGGAGTAGTGCAGAAAACTGCCGGTGGCGTCGAATTTAGAAATGGAGACATCTACCTGTCCGGCGAAGTTAAGCTGGTAGGCGCCGAGGGTGACCGGGTATCCGGTTCCGAAGACGATGCCGCCGCCGTAGAGGTTGCCGTGCGAGTCGTAGGTGGCGGTGTATCCCCAGTTGTCGGCGGTGGAACCCGAATAGGTGGAGAAGACGACTGTCGGGTCAATGACCAAAGGCAGGGTGGGGGAATATTCTCCAAGATCAAAGGTGACCGTGCTGCCTTGAAGATGGTAAGAACAGGGGACGGCGATGGTATCCCCTTGGTTGTTAATCTGATACGCAAAGGGTTGCAGTTCCACAATACGATCCACAGCGGTGTGCAACAAGAGCTCTTCCCCCACTTTCGTTAGGCTTCTCAATCCATCGTAGCGCATTTGAATCTGCTTCGGATCACCACCCGGTGCCACGTGGAACTCATATTTCAGATAATCATGGTCTTCAAGATAGACGAGGTCGATTTTCTCATAGAGTTGACTGTAATGCAACTCGTTGAAAACCGGTACGTTGGAAGCCCATTGTTTAGGATTACGACCGAGGAAATAGTTGTAGTAGTGGCTGTACGGTTGTGCGCCGGTGACCGGTGCTTCTGCATTGGCATTCAAGAAGTTGACACGATAAGCGGCCGCATCGATGAAGTCGCTGGGAAACGGTTTCCCGGAATGTTTCGCTTCGTGGAAATCCTGCAGTTGCTGTGGATGCAACTGCGTAATGGTGAGTGCGTTGTGTTCGAAAAAGAGGGTTCCGCTGTTCGTTCTGGCGGCGAAATACACCTTGGCATCCCATTGGCCGAGGTTCTGTACAAACTCCCATTTCCGCGCCGACAGCGTGTCGGAGGGCTTGCGGGCGGCAAGTGAGCCAACCGCAAGCATCAGGAACAGAAGTATATACAGCTTTTTCATATCGGAAAATAGGGTGCAAAGATAGACATTTTCCCGATGTGGGGGCGAATAATTATTCGCCCTGATGTCAATGCGTTTCGCAAACCGCCTCCAGCATTTGCCATAGGAGTCTCGTAGGCAATCCCATGACATTATAGAAAGAGCCGTGTACCTCGCGGATGCCTACGCGGCCGATCCATTCCTGCACGCCGTAGGATCCCGCCTTGTCGTACGGTTGGTATGTGTCTATGTAGTATTGAATCATGTCGTCGGTCAGGGTCTCGAACACCACTTCGGTGGCGCGATAGTCGGTGAGCTGTCGTTGGGGGGTGGCCACCGTGACCCCGCTATAGACGGTGTGTGTGTTGCCGGAAAGCATCTTGAGCATCCGCGTGGCATCTTCTTTGTCTTTCGGCTTTCCGATGATTTGTCCATTGACCACCACGATGGTGTCGCAGGTGATGAAGATGGTATTCGGGTCGTATTGCGACATGTCGATGGGCGAGAGTTTCAGCCGCGACAGGTGCATCACGATTTCCTCGGGACTCCACGCATGGTCGTAGGTTTCCTCCACATCGGTGCTCATCACTTCGAAGTTCACCCCCATGCCCGCGAGCAATTCCCGCCGCCGCGGCGATTTCGAAGCGAGGAATACCTTGCGTTTGTTTGATTCGTCAAGTAACATGGTGATTAGGGTTACACGGTTACATGGTTAAAGGGTTACACGTTAACCATCTAAACATCTAACCGTGTAACCCTTTAACCCTTTAATCCTCCTACGCTTCTAATTGAAGTTTCACGTCGTTCAGCACGTTCATGTAGTTGATGAACGCCTGATAAGGCGAGGAATAGACCTCGAAATTACGTTTCACAAAACGGTGGCCGAACCATTTGGAACTCATGAAGTTGAAGTGGTCGGCGGCCTGCAGACGCAGCCAGCTCAGTTTGGCTTCCATGTTTTCGGACTTCTGGTAAAGCGGTTCCAGTTTGAAGAGCTGCCGGAAAGCCTCCTGTTGCAGCTCGTTGCCGATCCATTCGTTGGTGTCTTTCTCCTCACCGGAGCAGGAAATCGGCCACGGGGCATGCATTGTGGCGGGACTCAGATCCAGATCGATGGCCTCGGAGGGCGTGATGAACGAGTAATTCTCGTGGTTGCCTAACGCGACCACTAGCGACTTGAAGAAGTCGAAAATGCCAGTGTCGGCGGTGTAGTGCTCACCGATGGTCTCGTAGTCCCAAAACAGGTTGATGAGCGGGGTGTCGCTTTCGGTGTTGACGTTGTCGAGGAAACGCATGTACTTCTCGGCGGTCAGCGGGTACTGGTCCCAGCTCTGGTCGGCGAAGCGCAGCGTGATGTCGTCGCACAGTTGGTAAGAACGCAACAACAACCGCACGTCGGTTTGGTAAGGGTTGCAGTAGAGGTAGGTCGGGCTCTTCCAGCCAAGGATGTGGCGCGCACCTTCGGTGAGGATCACGCGGTAGCCGGCATTGCCTAACCATTCGCCGATTTCGTCGGAGTAGATAATCTCGGTGTTGCAGAAGGTGACGGGTTTCACGCCGAAGGTCTCCATCAGCAGTTCCTCTTGCAGCTTCACCTGCTCCATGAAGGCGCTTTCACCGTACAGCGAGGCGATGCTGTGGGTATAGGTGCTGCCCGTAATTTCCACGCAGCCCGTGGCAATCAGTTCTTTGAAACTGTCGATGACCTCCGGACAGTAGTTCTTGAACAGCATGATGGAGCTGCCCGAGATGCTGAAACTGCAGCGGAAGCTGTCGGGATTCTGACGGATGAGCTCCAGCAACATCCGGTTGGCCGGCAGGTAACACCGCTCCGCCAGACGCTTCGTCAGATACTGGTTCTGGTAGTCGTCGAAGTAGTGGTGGTCCTGATTGATGTCAAAAAAGCGGTACGTGCGCAGACGGTACGGCTGACTGATCTGAAAATGGAAACATATCTTATTCATAATGCAACGTTTTTTCGTAAATTTTGACTAATTTCTTGGCCACATATTCCCATTTGAGGTTATCGACCTCGGCGGCACCCTCCTCGGCGAAGAGCTTGGAGAGGGCGGGGTAGTGAAGAAGACCGTAGATGGCGTCTGCGGTGGCGTCGATGTCCCAGAAATCGACCTTAATGGCGTGGGTGAGCACTTCGGAAACACCCGACTGCTTGGAGATGACCACGGGCACCTTGGCACGCATGGCCTCCAACGGAGAAATGCCGAAAGGTTCTGATATAGAAGGCATTACATAGACATCGCTCATGCCGAACATCTTGTTGATGTCGTCGCCGCGCAGGAATCCGGTGAAGTGGAACCGGTCGGAGATGCCCAATTCGGCTACACGCTCGATGATGTGCGGCATCATGTCGCCGTCGCCGGCCAACACGAAACGCACGTTGGGGTCTTTCTCCAAGACGCGCTTGGCGGTCTCCACGAAATAGTCCGGACCTTTCTGGAAGGTGACGCGACCGAGGAAGGTGACAATCTTCTCGGTGACGAACTTCTGGCGTTCCACCTTTTTCTCATTGGGTTCCACGGCATTGTGCAGGGTGAAGACTTTCTCGGCGGGAATGCCGTATTTGTTGATGACGATGTTGCGGGTCAGATCGCTGACGGCACATACGGCGTCGGCGGCACTCATCCCCTCTTTCTCCATGCCATAGACAATGTCGTTGTAGTTCTCGCCGCTACGGTCGAACTCGGTGGCGTGGATATGCACCACCAAAGGCTTTCCGGAGGCGCGTTTGGCCGCGATACCGGCGCGGTACGTAAGCCAGTCATGGGCGTGGATGAGGTCGAAATCCTCGTTCTTGGCGATCTCCGCCGCGATGCTGGCGTATTGGTTCACCTCCTGCATCAGGTTGGGACCGTATTTGCCGGAGAAGATGTATTTGCGCCTGTCGCCGGTGTTTTTCTCAAACACACCGCTTTCTATCTGGTTGATGACATTGTAGTAGTCGTCCAAACCCACGTAGGGGATGAGCTTGCTGTTGACCTGGATATAGGAGGTTTGGCCGGTGCGTTGGAAGAAGTCGGAACTTTGAGTGTCGATCTCCACGTCGCTACCGTTGACGATTTTGACGTAGCTGGTGTCCTCATCGCCGGAGGCCTTGGGCATCACGAAGGTGACGTCCACGCCGTTGAGGGCGAGGCCTTTGGTGAGACCGTAGCAGGCGGTCCCCAATCCTCCGGAGATGTGGGGCGGGAATTCCCAGCCGAACATTAAAACTTTGATAGCCATAATAGTATATTAAGTTCGTCCTATTTATTCACTTGTTCAATTTTCCATTTCATGTAGAGCAATGCAGCCACGCTCCAAGCCTGCGAGATGCAGCCGTTGGGCTTGAAGGGCGGGTCTCCGTCGGTGATTTCGGCAACCGTGGAGAGACCGTAGTAGGTCATGCAGCCGTCGAAGCGGTAGAGGATGCGGTTGAGCACATCGGGGGCGCTGTCGGGATAGACGTGCATCATGCAGTCGGTGAGGGGGAACAGCAGCCACGGCCACACCGTTCCTTGATGGTAGGCGGCGTCGCGTTCGGCCTGGGTGCCCATGTAGTGGCCCTTGTATTCAGGATCTTTCGGCGAGAGGGTTCGCACTCCCTTATCGACCAGCAGCTCCTCCGTTATGCGCTTCAAAACTAACTGTTTGAGCCGTTCGCTGATGGGCGAGAAGGGCAGGGAAGCGGCGATGAGCATGTTGGGCCGCACCTGGAAGTTCTTGTAGTCGCCATCGACATAATCGGCGAGGTAGCCCATCTCCTTCGACCAGAAGGTGTCCTTGAAGACGGTGGGGAAGTTGACGGTGATGGGTTCCCATTCGGTGAGGAAGTCTTTGTCGCGGCTGGAGCGGGCGAGATCCAACGCGAATTTGATGGCGTTGTACCACAAAGCGTTAATCTCCACTTGGCAACCCGTGCGCGGGGTCACGGGCCGTCCGTCCACGATGGCGTCCATCCAGGTGAGGGCGAGGCCGGGACCGCCGGCGTAAATCAGCCCGTTCTCCAACATGCGGATGTTGTTCATCGTGCCGTCACGGTACGCGCAGAGGATTTGCTTGATGACATCCCCGTATTTGGTCCAGAGTTTTCTGGGTTTGTTGACGTGGTCGAAGTAAATCTGCAGGCTGCGGATGAACCAGAGGGGGGCATCCACGGAGTTGTAGGACGCGGAATCGCCGGCGCCGATGTTGGGAAAGAGACCGTCTTTGAGGTCGGCGACCATCGAATCGGCAATCTCTTCGAAAAGGGAAATCTTGCCGATGGCCAGGGTGAGTCCGGGCAGGGCGATGAAGGTGTCGCGGCCCCAGCGTCCGAACCACGGATATCCGGCGATGATGTCGGTGCGGCCATTACGTTGCACGATGAATTGCTCGGCGGCATTCTTCAAGGAGCTGGCGAAATTGTAGCGGGGCGTGCGTTTTTTGGCCTCCGAAGTGTAGAGTTTGCCAATCTCGGCGGCGCTCATCGGTTCGGTGCCGATGGTGAGGTAGAGCTCCTTGCCCTTCACTTTCGCCGTGAGGGTGCCGGGCCGCCAGAGATCTTCGTGGCCGTCGTAGCCGCGCTTCAGCTCCTCTTCATATTCTATATTATAGTACCAGTCGGGGTGGTGTTCGTACTCCACCGGAGCCGAGAACTGAAAATAGACCGGTGTGTAGCCGTTGTACATGCAGAAGCCGACGCCGTTTTCGACAGTTTCGTAGTCGGCGTGGACGTTAGTGTTGGCATGGGTGAGCTGATGGATGTTGCGGAAAGCCAGCAACGGCTCCACCTGCAGGGCGATTTCATCTACCTTGTCGAGGAAGGTGTATTTGATAATCACGCGGTCGGCGTCGTGCTGGAAGAGCATTGACTTTTGGAAATTGAACTTCCCGACACGGTAGTCATACACCGGCACGCTGTCGGCGGAGAAACGCTGCAGATACTTGTTTCCTTTCGGGTCGATGACCCCGCCTTTGTATTGGTGGATGCTCAGATGGAAGTCCATGTCGTTCACCACGATATTCTCGTTCAGGCCGGAGACCAGCAGATGTCGTTCCCCGTCGAAGTTGTCCTGCGGCACGATGAAAAGGCCGTGGTACTTGCGGGTGTTGAGACCGCAGAGGGTGGTGGTGGCGAAGGCGCCGGAACGACTGCAGCGCAGGATTTCCCGCTCCTTCGCGAAATTGATGTTCACTAATTTCTCTTTGTCAAATGCGATATAACTCATCTTATATACTCTCTTTTTCTTGTTTCAGATTGTCTTTTATTACTTGTTTTTTTGTTATAATTCACCCAATTACATTAATATAATGGTTGAATCGGCAAAGATATATTTTTTTTGTTTTTGGGTGATTGAGTTTTTTTTCATTTTTTTTGAACACCCAGGGCTCGCTGTCGCTCACCCTGGGTTGGCATACTTCAGGCCTACGGCCCTTATGGAGGATGTTCGTGTAGGGGTCGCTGTGGTTCGCTGAGGTTCGCTGAGGTTCGGTGTGGGTGCTTAGGGCTCGCTGCTGGTCGGTATGGGTGTCCCAGGGCTCGCTGCGGGTCACTGAGGTTCGCTGTGTGTGTCCCAGGGCTCGCTGTTGCTCACCCTGGGTTGGCATACTTCAGGCCTACGGCCCTTATGGAAAGGCTATTCGTCAAGCAGGAACTGTTCATCGAAGGGAACTTTGTTTTTGGTGAGAAGTTGAATGAGTTCATTTTTGGCTGTGGTTTGCTGATGGTGTTCCTCTTGGTTATCGATATAGCGTTTCGCGATTGGACTTACGGATTCACTGACGGAGAAGACTCCGTAACCACTTTGCCAAGAGAAGTCCTTGTAATGGGGGCCTTTTCTTTTGATCCAGTTGGTGCTATGTGATTTCAATATTTCCATTGCTTTGGCTATTGAGAGGGTACGAGAGAGGATAAATAGTACGTGGACATGGTTTCCTACTCCGTTGATACGTAGTGGAACACATCTGTTTTTTTTCAATGTTCCGTTTATGAATTGATAAAGTTCCGATCTGTCCTCTTTGAGAATTTCTGGACTGTTCTTTTTGATATGCCAAACGACATGGACGATGATTTTGGATAATGATTGTGACATAACGTTTTTTTGCCGCAAATATACTCATTAAAACCATATAACAATGTGCTAAATTATTGGTTTTTAATGTGTTAAAAATATAACCGAAATTGCAGAAAACATTTCGGAAACAGCATAAAATACCCAAAAAACATTTTGTCAATAGAAATTACCGTAAAACACCGCACCTCCAAACATCCTCCGATTTCGCACAAAAACACAAAACTCCTTCCAAAAGGGCCGTAGGCCTGACGTATGCCAGCCCAGGGTGAACGTAGTGAGCCCTGGGACCGAAACGATGAACGGTCAACGGTTAACGGTTGACGATGAACGGTTGACGGTTAACGGTTGACGGTCAACGGTCAACGGTTAACGGTTAACGGTTGACGATGAACGGTTGACGATGAACGGTTGACGATGAACGGTTGACGATGAACGGTTGACGGTTAACGGTTGACGATGAACGTTCAACGTTCAACAATGAATGATCAAAACACGAGCACAAAAAAATCCCGGGCCTTGCGGTCCGGGATTTTTGGGATAGGATGTTAATCCGGGAGATTAGCGAGCAACCGTGAATTTCTTGGTTGTCGTGCCGTTCTCGGTGGCGATTTTCACCGTATAGACACCATTTGCGAAGTTGCTGGTGTTGATTTGGGTGTTCACGTCGTTAGCCTCGTACATGCCGACCATTTGGCCCATCATGTTGTAAACCTCAACGCGGTTGATGTTGCTGTTGGCATTGATGTTCAGGATGGTCTTGGCGGGATTCGGGTAGATAATCGTGCTGACGCTGTGCTCGTCAACGCCCACGCCCTTAGCGAGGCGGAAGTTGTCAATGAAAAGGACATCGCTCATTTCGATTAAGCCCAAGTAAAGGCCGCTACCGATTTCGGTGACTTCGATGGCAACGTATTTTGCGTTGGCCGGGATAGCCGTGTTGTAGTCATAGAAGAGATCATCGGGGGTAGTGGAAACTGTGATGGGAGTCTTCCAGGAGAAGCTGGAAGCGGAGGTGTTGGTGGTGGAGTAACCAACGCGGAAAGTGGTGTAGGAGGTAGCATTTTCACCAAAGTAAGATCTATAGTTGAAGGACAACGTCATATCAGCGTCAGAGTGGATTTCAGGAGTGATGAGAATGTCGGCGGCTTCGATGCCGATGGCATAGTCGCCATCTTCATCAACTGCAGCAGCGTAGAAACTTTCAGCATCGTTGTAGCCCCAGCAGGTGGGCGGGTAGGTGCCCGTGTTGAAGTCATAGACAAACGGGAAGCTGGTGATGCCGGCGGAGCAGTCAACAGATTCGCCAGTGAGAGCGACGGTGGCCTGGGTGCCTGCAGCAGAAGCGGTCAGGTTCTGGTTGAAGCTGCCGACTGTTGTGGGGGCGAATCTCACATAAACCGTGGTGTTCTCAATCATGTTGTTGCTGGCGGGGATGGTGGCGGTGGTGCTGAAGTTGTTACCGTCAAGAGAAATCTGGAACGGAGCTGCAACGCTCAGGTTGATAGCTTCGCTGCAGTTGATAGATTGAATGACAACTTCTTGAGCATCACTGGTTTGGTTGTTCGGAACGATGGAGAAGTCAAGCGCATCAGGATTAGCGGACAGGGTGGTGCCAGAGATGGTGTTAACTGTGAAGTTCGTGAGATACAGATTCCATTCATCGGCATCGGAGATGCAGTGGAAACCAATGCTGTAGTTTCCGGTGAGTGAAGTCAGGTCAATGGTGAGGGTTTGATCCGTGGTGTTGCTGACATCAATCTGGCCGGTGAGAGCGGTGCTCTGCGTGCCGTTGATGGCAAACACTTGGAAGCGCTCCGGATAGTTGGCGCTGTATGCAGCATAGTCGATGGTGGCAATTTCGTTGCCGGTGAAGGTGAAGACCGGGGAAATCAACCAATCATCGGCGGCATTGTCGGAAGAGTAGTAGTAAACAGCGTAACCGTCGCTAAATTCAAATGTGTTGTCATCGTTGTTGGCATCCACGATATCCCAGCAAAGCAGTTGACCGGGATCGGTAAAATCGCAGGTGTAAGGAATGGTGGCACCGCTGCAGTCAATACCAGTACCCGTGAGGGCGACCGTAACGTTCGTGGCGCCGGTAGAAGCAAGCGTGATGGTACCGTTGTCAGTGCCGGCAACCGTGGGGGCGTATTGAACGTAGAGGTTGCCGCCAGCAGCAGCAACAGTAGCCGTGGTGCCATAGGTTGTGCCGTCAGCGGAAACGGCGAACGGAGCTGTGGTGGTGGCGGTCACACCAGCGGTGAGGTTGTAAGTGGTAACGGCAACCGTGGCATCACTGGTGACACCGATCGGAGTTGAGCCAAAATTGATGCTGGTGGGGTTGGCGACAATCGTCGGATCAGTCGGTTGGACAAAAACCTCAACATCGTCCAGGTCGAGCCAGTACATGTCGGTGACGTCGTGGTGACGGAAAGCGATGTATATGGTTTGACCGACATAGCTGGCCAGACTGACTGTATGCTGTACCCAGTCGCCGGTTGTGGTGCCGGTCGTCACGGGCGTGGTGGCCGTGAAAGCGGCAATCGTGTTGGATGTGGCAACATAAACGCTGTAATGTTCAGCGGCATAGCTTGCATCCTGACCTTTCACCCAGAATTTGAGGTCGGCAGCTGCCGTCATCGTGACAGCAGGGGAAATCAGCCAGTTGTCGGGGGTGAGCGCACCCAAATTGTTGATGTAGGATGCGGAAGCAATCAGGCCGTCTCCGGAGTGGGTTGCATCTGCACTCTGATAGAGGAAGGTGGCATCCCATGTGTAACCGTCGCCGTCGGCATCTTGCACGAGCCATCCGGTGGGAAGAGTGCCGGTGTCAAAGCTTTCTTGCAATAGATATTGGGCGCTAACGCCAAACATCATTGTCAAAAAGACCAATGTCAAAGTAAAAATCTTTTTCATTTTTTTTTGGTTTTGATGAATAATAAGGTTAATTTAATGTATTAATTGTATTCTTTATTCAACACTTTTTTCACAATAAAACACACGCTGCAAAAATACTCTTTTTTATGTAGATAACATCCCTTTTTTTGTTTTTTTTCAATACTTTCGGTTGATTTTTTAAGGATATGGACTGGAAATTCTATCAATCAATATATTATGAAAAAATGTACATTTGCACCCTTTAATCTGATGGAAGATAGCATGAGCGAAATCAGACCTGATACAGTATCGGAAGTTCGTGACAGTGAACGTCTTATGAAGGATGATGGTTCTTCCTCCTTCGTGGAACTTACTGCCCCGGCTATGCACGCATTGCTGCGTCCACGCGACCCGTATGCGCACAAGGGCACGTTCGGGCACGGATTGCTCGTGGCAGGCTGCGACCGGATGCCCGGTGCGGCGGTGTTGGCGGCCACGGCGGCCATGCGCGGTGGTATCGGCAAACTGACCGTCCACACGGTGCGCTCTGTACGCAATATTCTCGCCGTATCGTTGCCTGAGGCTATTCACGATATTGACGATAACGAGCAGTATATCAGCCATATCGACTGGAACCATCTGCCGGAGAACATCAACGCGGTGGCGCTGGGACCGGGTATGGGCACGGCCAAGCAGACGGTCGCGGCGATGAAGGACATCCTCGATACGGTGAAATCGCCGTTGGTGATTGATGCCGATGCGCTGAATATGCTCTCCGAGAACAAGACTTGGTTAGCTTTCCTCCCACCCTACAGTATCCTGACTCCGCATTTTGCTGAGTTTGAGCGGCTTGCGGGAAAACCTTCCGATGATGCGGACCGGATTGCGCGGGCCAAGACTTTCGCGCAACGCTATTCGGTGATTTTAGTGCTCAAGGGTCATCGCACGGTGATCTCGCTGCCCGACGGTCGGCAGTTTGTGAACACCACTGGTAATTCGGGTATGGCCACGGCCGGCAGCGGCGACGTCCTCACCGGTCTTCTCCTCTCGCTGCTCGCCCAAGGTTACCCGCCCGAGCACGCAGCCATGCTGGGAGTCTGGCTTCACGGGGCCGCCGGCGATGCCTACGCGGAATCCCACGAAAGCCGCACGCTAATCGCGTCGGATCTGACACGCTATTTCTCAGATGCTTTTTTTCGAATTATGAATTGTGAATTATGAATATTAGGACAATCACTACCATTATGATGATGTTTCTCACACTGGCGACCACCGCTCAGGTGAGTATCCATATCGACATCAAAGGTGATAAGACCTTCGACTCGGTCTTCGTGAGAAGTGAGGCGAAGTTGCAGACCAAGAAGTACTTGAGTGCGCCGTTTGCTTCGTCGGTGACGCTTCAGGACAAGGAATCGATGAAGCCGGGTATGTATGAGATTCTCGGCGACAGCACCTTCCTCGGGGTGATTCTGATTCCCACGGAGAAGAACCAGAAGTTCTCGCTCACGATTGACGGTGAGGATGTCAAATTCAACAATTCCAAGGAAAACACCATCTATTACGACTACCTGAAGGGAATTGCGAAATTCAACGAGCGTCTGGATTCGCTGGATAAGGAGTTCAAAAGTGCGCAGAAGAGCATGCCGCAGTACATGCTGAAAGTCTTCGTGGATTCGTTGTCTGCCGCGGCGCGGCGCATCAACAATGAGATGCGGGAATATCAGCGACGCACCGCCGCCGCCTATCCGAACACGCTGGTGGGTTCTGTCATCGCCACTTCCACCTATCTCGAAGATCCGCCGCAGGAAGTGCTCAGCAACCGTCAGCTGTTCCAAAAGTACTATATCGAGCACTTCTTCGACAACTTTGCTTGGAACGACCCGCGTATCTTCAACACTGTGGTGGTGGAGCAGAAACTCAAGGAATTCTGCAACATGATCTACCAGATGGACAATCCCGATTTCGACCCTCTCATTGTAGCGGCGTTGAATAAAGCCAAAGTCAACAACACCTCCTACGAGTACCTGTTCGACGCGTTGGAGTATGTGCTGGGACGCAATATTTCGCCCTACAAAGTGGAGCATACCTACATCGCCATCCTGAAGGACGCGATGCAGTACCCCAAGTTGGACGAGAATCGTAAAAGACGTTATACGAGAGAGTTGGGATTCATTGACAAGAACCATGCCGGTGATACCATCCCCAACTTCAACATGGTGCTGGCCAACGGCGACACCATCTCCATGTACGATGTTCAGAGCGAGTACACGCTGCTGTATCTTCAGCATCCTACCTGCCCGACCTGTCATCAGGTGCGTAACCGGATGAAGGATTTCGAGAAGCTCAACAAGGCCATTGCCTCCGGGAAACTGAAGGTGGTGATGGTCTATTTTGAGGACGATCCGAAAGTTTGGAGCAACTACATCAACTCCTCCGAGGCCAACCCCAAATATCTGCAAGGCTGGAACTTTGACCAAACCATTGACGACAATGATCTCTTCGACACCCGCACCATTCCCTACATGTTCCTCCTCGACAAAGACAAAGTCGTCATCAAGAAAGACCTGCTGGTCAATGAAATCGAACCCTATATCGACTATCTGCGGATTTATTAATGGATAATTGATAATGGATAATGGATAATTGATAATTGATAATGGATAATTGATAATTGATAATGGATAATTGATAATTGATAATTGTGTTAATACGTACCCCTCGAACCCTTTAACCCTTTAACCCTAAAAAAGAATGACTGAAAACCTTTTCCTCCTCATTTTTATCGTTGTCATCGCCTTTTTGCTCTTCCTGGATTTAGGAATTTTGCACAAAAAGGATCATGTGGTGACCTTCAAGGAGTCTGCTGCATGGACCACCGTATGGGTCACCTTGTCGCTGCTTTTCTTCGTGTTTCTGCGCTGGCAGGGCGATATGGTGGTGGATGTGCACGACAAGGAGCATTTTGTGGCACAGAACGAACTATATGAGCACCATGTGTCGTATGACGACGCGCTTTCTTGGGATGAGAACGTCAAGCATTACAACAAGCAGCTTTCGTTGGAGTACCTCACCGGTTACCTTATCGAATTGTCGCTTTCCATCGACAATGTCTTTGTGATGATTATGATTTTCCTGTCGTTCGGGGTGGAGAAGCAGTATTATCACCGGGTGCTGTTTTACGGCATCCTCGGGGCGATTGTGCTACGGTTTGTCTTCATTTTCGCGGCGGGCGCCCTTATCCAGAAATTCCACTGGTTGTTGCTGGTCTTTGGTGCGTTCCTGATCTATTCCGGTATCAAAATGTTCATTGACCGGAATAAGACGGAGTCCATTGACGTGGAGCACCATCCGGTGGTGAAGTTTTTGACGAAAAGGAATTTAAGTACGCCCAATTTCGACGGGCACAACTTCTTTACGAAGGTTGACGGTCGATGGCTTTGCACGCCGCTGTTTGTGGTGCTGATGATTATCGAGTTTTCGGACATCATCTTCGCCTTTGACTCCATTCCGGCTATCTTCTCCGTGACGCACGACCCGCATATCGTCTTCTTTTCCAACATTTTCGCCATCCTTGGTTTGCGGTCGATGTTCTTCATGCTGGAAAGCATCATGGACAAGTTCGCCTACCTGCGCATCGGTCTTTCCGTGCTGTTGACTTTCATCGGCGTGAAGATGTTCCTGCCGCTCGCCGGTATAGAAATCGGGATTGTACCTTCGTTAGTGGTGATACTTTCCATTCTGACACTCAGCATCTTGCTGTCAGTTCTCTTCCCGCCGAAGAAGACGGAAAGCCTGTCGTAAGATACCCTTTGTTTGTTAACGGAACACCGCCGTTTTCCCGCACTGCTTTAGGAAATCGGAGATAGTTTCTTTCGCTTTTTCCTCGGCCTTGGTGCGGTTTTCCGGGGTGTTGTATCGGGTGCGGATTTTGTTCTCCACCCGTTGTATCAGCGGTTTGGCGTTGTATTGAACGGCACTTTCCTCGTCTTCATCATCGGATTTGAACCACGAGGAGAGGGTGGACTGGGAGAACTCCACGTCGGGGAGGCATACGAAAACGGTGTCGGAGTTTTCCTTGGGTTCGTAAATTACTTTGTCCAGATCCATGGTCAGGCTCACCTGCTGCTTGAGAATCTGCACGCAGTCGTGTTTCTTTTTGAAGAGCCCGTTGTCTTTTCCAAGTACGGCGCTGCCGATGCCGCTCCCGTAGAAGGAGTCTTTGGCATAGTCCTCCGTGACGGTGGTGTAGAGATAGAGGATGCCGATGGGTCGCGTGGCCTCGATGACGGCGGGTGTGTCCTTCAGGGTGATTTCGTCGGCATCCTGACGGTGTGACAGTCGGCTCCATAGGGCCACTCCTGCGATGAGCAGGATGATGACGATTGCGTATTTGATGTATTTGTTCATTTTCATTGCTTTTGTCCCTACACTACGGCTATCGCCTTGTGTGGTTTTTGTGATGTTTGTTTGTTTTTGCCCCCACACTACGGCTATCGCCTCGTGTGGTTTTTGTGATGTTTGTTTGTTTTTGCCCCCACACTACGGCTATCGCCTCGTGTGGGGTTATTAAGATGTTGTCCCTTCGGGACTGCTTAAGGATTATCTTTTATATAAATTTTTTACCTTTTGCCTTTTGCCTTTTTCCTCTTCACTATTTAATAAAAACGGGATGAATGCCGATGGCGTTGAGCAGGGAAGTGAAGACCGCTTCCGTGTTGTGGGTGAGTTCGTCGGCGAGTTGGGATTGGAGGTCTTTGTCCTGGTTGACCACCTCCTCGAATGCCATTGTTTTGACTTTTTGGATAGTGGTTTCGCCCACTTTGTCGCGAAGACCGGTGGCGAGGGTGACGATTTCGTCCGGGTAGGTGGCGGGCTTGAAGGATTTGTCGATGATTTTCGGTTGTGGGAGCCGGATTTGCAGTGTGTCATCGCTAAGGAATTGCAAATCGCTTTCTTTCAGTTCGTTGAGGTCGATGCCGTAACGTATGGTCACATCCACGGGGATCACGCAGAGCCGCTTGCCGAGTTTCCATTTGGTGGGGTTCAGGGTGGTGATTTGGGTCTCGGAATCGTAGATGCCCATCTTGCGGATGGTCACTTCCGTGGAGGCGATTTGCGATTGTTCTTGAAGCATGCCGATGAGCTCGCTTTTCTCCGGCAGCAACTTCTCCGCCTGTTTTTCCGGCCAGAAAATCACGGCCGCCAGCACAGCGAGGCTTATGGCCAACAAAATCCAATATTTCCGTTTCATATCGTTTGATTTTTCGAATGGCAAAAATACAAAAATTGGTTACATGGTTAGATGGTTACACGGGTGGAGGGTTTAATGGTTACGCGGTTACATTGTTATATGGTTACAGGGTTACATGGTTACAGGGTTATAAAAAAGGGACTTCCGATTGGAAGTCCCTTGCCTATTACGATTGTAAAAAATGTTCGGTTTAGCCGTTGAAGACTTTGTCGAGGCTGATTCCGCGAACCTGGGCCACGGTGTAGGCGTCGCGCATTTTGGCGAGGGCGCCGATGGTGGCTTTCACCACGCTGTGGGGGTTGGAGGAGCCTTTGGACTTGGCGAGCACGTTCTTCACGCCCACGCTTTCGAACACGGCACGCATAGCACCGCCGGCGATCACACCGGTACCAGGAGCTGCGGGTTTCATGAAGACGTTAGCACCGCTGTACTTGCCGTCTGCGGCGTGCGGGATCGTACCCTTCAAGATGGGCACTTGGATTAGGTTTTTCTTTGCATCCTCAACGCCTTTGGAGATGGCGGTCGAGACCTCACGGGCCTTACCCAGACCATAGCCGACGATGCCGTTCTCGTTACCCACGACGACGATCACTGCGAAGCTGAAGATACGTCCGCCCTTGGTAACTTTAGTCACTCTGTTGGTGGCGACCACGCGCTCTTTGAGTTCGAGGTCAGCTGCTTTTACTTTCTTGATATTTTCGTTAGCCATAGTACTGTTTTTTAAAATTTAAGACCACCTTCTCTGGCTGCGTCGGCCAAAGATTTCACTCTACCATGATACAGATATCCGTTGCGGTCGAACACCACTTCGGTGATGCCTGCGGCGAGGGCGCGGGAGGCGATTTCCTTGCCCACGAGTTTGGACTTCTCGCACTTGGTCATCTTCTGGGCGGCGATTTCGGGCAGCTTGGAGGAAGCGGACACGATGGTCACGCCGGCCTCATCGTCAATAACCTGCACATAGATGTCGCGGTTGCTTCTGAAAACGGACATTCTGGGACGGACAGGAGTACCGCTGACAATCTTGCGGATGCGGTTTTTAATCCTTGTTCTTCTATATTCTTTCTTATTGTAAGCCATAATATCAATTTTTGACGATTATTTTTCTGCCGACTTACCGGCTTTCTTTCTAACGTACTCACCTTCGAAGCGGATACCTTTACCTTTGTAAGGTTCGGGTTTACGATAGGAGCGGATCTTGGTAGCCACCTGACCCAGCAGCTGTTTGTCGATGCAGTTCAGGATGATGATCGGGCTCTTACCTTTCTCGTTGATGGTTTGCACGGTGATTTCCTTCGGGAAATCGAAGAGGATGTTGTGGGAGTAACCCAGACCCATGTCGAGTTGGTGGTCGCCCTTGGCTTCGGCCTTGTAACCGACGCCGATGACTTCCATCTTCTTGGTGAAGCCTTGGGACACACCGATGATCATGTTGTTAATCAGGGCGCGGTAGAGGCCGTGCATGGAGCGGTCGCGTTTGGAGTCGCTCGGGCGTTTCACATGAAGGTGACCGTCTTCAATTTCGAACGTGATGCGCTCGTCGACGTACTGTTGCAGTTCGCCTTTCGGGCCTTTCACGGTGACGATGTTGGTTTTCTCGTCTCTTTTCACTTCAACCCCTGCGGGGATGGCGATTTGTAATTTTCCTATTCTTGACATAGCGGTTCCTCCTTCTTAGCTGATGTAACAAATGACTTCGCCGCCGACGTTCTGGGCACGAGCTTCCTTGTCGGTCATCATGCCGTGAGAGGTGGAGATGATGGCGATGCCGAGGCCGTTGAGCACGGAGGGCAGTTCATCGACGCCCACATACTTACGAAGACCGGGACGGCTGACGCGCTTGATCTCGCTGATGGCGGATTGTTTGGTTGCGGGATGGTACTTCAAAGCGATCTTGATCGTTTTGGGCAGGGTGTCATCCTCAAATTTATAGTTCAAGATATAACCTTTGTCGAACAGGATCTTGGTTATAGCTTTTTTCTCGTTGGAAGCGGGGATCTCCACCACTTCGTGATGTGCGCGGATAGCGTTTCTCACACGAGTCAAATAATCTGAAATGGGATCGGTATTCATAATTTAATCTTCTTCTTTTGGTTACCAACTTGCTTTTTTAACTCCGGGGATCTTGCCGGCGAGAGCCAGCTCTCTGAAGTCGATACGGGAGAGACCGAACTGGCGCATGTAGCCTTTCGGACGGCCGCTGAGCTTGCAGCGGTTGTGCATGCGGATAGGATTGGAGTTCGGGGGTAATTTCTGAAGCGCGATATCGGCGGCTCTTTTTGCCTCGTAATCATCGCCTTTCATGATTTTCTTCAGTTCGGCGCGTTTCGCCGCATATTTGGCGACCATTTTCGCCCTTTTGATTTCTCTTGCTTTTAAAGATTCTTTAGCCATGATTACTGCTTATTTTTGGTTTTTGAAGGGTAAGCCGAATTCTTTCAACAGGGCGAGACATTCCTTGTCGTTACGAGCGGTCGTCACGAAGGTGATATCCATACCGTTGATTTTCAAAACTTTGTCGATATCGATTTCGGGGAAGATGATTTGTTCGGGAATACCGAGCGTATAGTTGCCGCGTCCGTCGAAACCCTTGTCGCTGATACCGCGGAAGTCGCGGATACGGGGGATGGAGACGGTGATGAGGCGGTCGAGGAACTCATACATGCGGTCGCCGTGAAGGGTCACGCGCACGCCGATGGGCATTCCTTTTCTCAACTTGAAGTTGGAGATGTCCTTCTTGGACTTGGTGGGAACGGCTTTCTGACCGGCGATGAGGGTCATTTCCTGCACGCCTGCGTCGATGAGTTTCTTATCGGCGATGCCGAATTTGCCAAGGCCTTGGTTGAGGCAGATCTTGGTGATTTTGGGCACGCGCATCACGGATTTGAATCCGAATTGCTCTTTAAGAGCGGGCAGAACCTCGTTCTGGTATTTTTCTTTGTATCTCGGTGTGTACATTACTTGATCTCCTCTCCTGATTTCTTAGAATATCTGACTAATTTGCCTTTGTCGTTCAACTTTCTACCCACGCGGGTAGCGTTTCCTTTAGCGTCAACCAGCATAAGGTTGGAGATGTGCATGGGGGCCTCTTTCTTGATGATGCCGCCGTTGGGTGCAGCCGCGCTGGGCTTGGTGCTTTTGGACACCATGTTGCAGCCTTCCACCAGGGCTTTGTTTTCCTTGGGGAGGACTTCCAGCACCTTACCTTGAGTTCCTTTGTACTCACCGGTAATCACTTTAACAGTGTCGCCTTTTTTGATTTTCAGTTTCATTTCTTTTTTTTGCTTTAATGTTCGTCAATTGGTCTTTGTCAATTGTATAATGAACGGATTATTGACTTGGTTTACAACACCTCGGGTGCGAGTGACACGATTTTCATGAACTGTTTCTCGCGCAGTTCGCGGGCCACGGGTCCGAAGATACGGGTGCCGCGCAATTCGTCACCTGCGGTCAGCAGGACCACGGCGTTGTCATCGAACTTGATGTAGGAGCCGTCGTTTCTGCGGACGTGACGTTTGGTGCGGACCACCACTGCCTTGGACACGGTGCCGGCCTTGACCTGACCGGAGGGGATGGCACTCTTGATGGCGACCACGATTTTGTCACCCACGCGGGCGTAGCGTTTCTTGGTGCCGCCGAGGACGCGGATACAAAGGACTTCCTTGGCACCGCTGTTATCTGCAACTGCTAATCTTGATTCTTGCTGTATCATAATTATTTAGCCTTTTCTACGATTTCGATTAAACGCCAGCATTTGTTCTTGGACAAAGGTCTGGTCTCCATAATTCTCACTCTGTCACCGATGCCGCACTCGTTCTTCTCGTCGTGCGCCATGAATTTGGTGGAGCGTTTCAGGAACTTTCCATAGATGGGGTGTTTCATCTTGCGTTCGACCTTGATGACGATGGATTTGTCCATCTTGTCGCTCACAACGATGCCTTCTCTCACTTTTCTGTTATTTCTTTCCATATTCTTGTCGGTGATAGGGTTTATTTATTCTCGTTCATTTGTCTTTTGCGCACTTCCGTCATGAGGCGGGCGATGTCTCTGCGCTGGGCCTTGATCAGTTGGGGGTTCTCCAGCGGGGAGATGGCGTGGTTGAGGCGCATGGTGACCAGTTTGTCTTTCTCGGTGGCGAGTCTCTCCTTCAGTTCGGGAGTGGTCAGCTCGTTGATTTCCTGTTGTTTCATTCTGTGGTCCTCCTATTAAATTTCTTCTGAATAATCTCTTCTGACAATGAATTTGGTGTGGACGGGGAGTTTCTGGGCTCCGAGTCTCATAGCCTCGCGGGCGACTTCCAACGGAATGCCGTCGGCTTCGAAGAGGATGCGGCCGGGGCTGACGCGGGCGGCGTAGTACTCAGGGGTACCCTTACCTTTACCCATACGAACACCCAAACCCTTGGCGGTCACGGGGCGGTCGGGGAAGATGCGGATCCACAGTTTACCCTGACGTTTCATCTCACGGGTGATGGCCTGACGGGCGGCCTCGATCTGGCGGGCGGTGATCCAGTACTGGTCCAACGTTTTCAGTGCGAACGAGCCGAATGAGATTTCAGAACCACGTTTCGTGATCTTCTTCATTCTGCCCTTCTGCGGCCTTCTGTATTTGGATTTTTTCGGTTGTAACATTGTTTTTGATTTTTTTGATTATTGAATTACCGGCATCTTGGCGTCGGTTTAATTATTGTGATTTCTGTTGTCACGACGATCGCGGCGGTCGTTGCGGTCGCGTCCGTCTCTGTCTCTGCGAGGTCCGCGGAACATCTTCTTGCCGCCGCCTGCGGGACGTTGGTCCTTGGCAGCCTCGTTGGCGAAGAGGTCGCGTTTGCCATAAACGATGCCTCTGCAGATCCACACTTTCACGCCGATGCAACCGTAGGTGGTGTGAGCCTCAACGGGAGCGTAATCGATGTCGGCACGAAGGGTGTGCAACGGGATACGACCATCCTTGAAGTGCTCTGCGCGGGCGATTTCGGCGCCGCCCAGACGGCCGGCCACGGTCACCTTGATGCCTTCGGCCTGTGCGCGCATGGTGGCGGAGATGGCGGTCTTGACAGCCTTCTTGTAGGTCACACGGCCCTCGATCTGGCGGGCGATGTTCTGAGCCACGAGCTGAGCGTCAAGGTCGGGGCGTTTCACCTCGTTGATGTTGATTTGGATCTCCTTGCCGGTGATCACCTTGAGTTCCTCTTTCACGCTGTCCACTTCCGCGCCGCCTTTGCCGATGATGACACCGGGACGTCCTGCGCTGATGGTGACGGTGACGAGTTTGAGGGTTCTTTCAATGTAGATTTTCGAAATGCCGGCTTTTGAGAACTTAGCATTTAAATACTTTCTAATTTTGTCATCTTCGACGATTTTACCGGCGAAATTTTTGCCGCCGTACCAATTAGAGTCCCAGCCTCTCACAATTCC
>JAGCVQ010000050.1 GCA_017962275.1 Bacteroidales bacterium | reverse complement strand
AGCCATCGGCTATGTTGACCGCAAGCAGGCCACACAGGCCGACTACGACCGCATCGGGTTCATGTCGGGTCTGGAGGTCCACCAGCAGTTAGCCACCAAGGAGAAGCTCTTCTGCCGCTGCCCCGCCGGCATCTTCCAAAAGCCGGACCAATACGACGCGGAGCTGCTGCGCCACATGCGCCCCACCCTTTCCGAGATGGGCGAATATGACGGCACAGCCCTCATGGAGTTCAAAACCCGCAAGAACATCGTCTATCGTATCGCGCACCGCACAGCGTGTACGTATGAGGTCGATGACACTCCTCCGTTCCCCATCAACCCCGAGGCGCTGCAATACGCCCTCGAAATCGCCCTCGCCTCCAAGCTGAAGATTGTGGGCGAGGTGCACATCACCCGTAAACAGTACCTTGACGGTTCCATCCCGACTGGTTTCCAGCGCACCGCTATCCTCGGTATCGACGGCGAAATCCAGCTGTGCAACAAGAAGGTGCGCCTCATCCAACTCAGTGTGGAGGAGGATGCCTGCCGCGAGGTTTCCGACATCGGACACACCCGCATTTACCGCACCGACCGTCTGGGCATGCCGCTCATCGAGACGGTGACCTACCCCGAGATGGTAAACCCCGACGAGGTGGAGGAGGCTTGTAACTACATCCGCTTCCTGAACCGTAGCACCGGTCGTGTGCGCACGGGCATCGGCGCAGGTCGTGAGGACGTGAACGTGAGCTGCACTGGCGGCACCCGTATCGAGGTGAAGGGCGTGGCCCACACCAAATGGATTCCGGAGGTCACCCACGTGGAGTGCTTCCGTCAGTGGGCGTTGCTCGCCATCCGCGAAAAACTGAAAGCCCGCATCAGCAAGGATAATTGGAAAATGAGTTATACGGAGCTGGATCCCAAACAGTTCCACTTCTACTTCGACCCCATCACCGACGCTATCAAGGGCGGTGCGAAGGTCTATGCTGTCAACCTGCCGCAGTTCGCAGGTCTGCTCTCCCACTTCACCCAGCCCGGCCATCCGTTCTACAGCGAGTTCGCTGACAGACTGAAGGTTATCGCCTGTCTGGAACGTCCGAACATGGCCACCAGCGAGGATTTGGAGGACGTGGTGAGCCGCAGCGTTTTCGAGAAAGCCGCCAAAGCGTTGAACGCCGGCGACAACGACGCGCAGATCATCTTCTGGGCGAACGAGGACGATGTGAAGACCGCTTTGGAGACCATCGAGGAGCGTGCATTGATGGCCTTCGACGGTGTGCCGCAAGAGACCCGCAAGGCCCTGCCCGACGGCACCACCATCTTCGAGCGCGTGCTGCCCGGCGCCGACCGTATGTACCCCGACACCGACTCCGCGCCCATCCCGTTGACCAACGACTACATCGAGAATTTGCGCAAAAACATCCCCGACGCCGTCTCCGACCGCTACGCGCAGATGGTCGCTTGGGGCGTGCCAGAAGACTGCTTCAAGTACATCTTCACGCACAACTTCTTCCCACTCATCAAGAAAATCACCACCGAATTAGACCTTTGCCCGAAATATCTCGGCACCTTCTTCGGTCACCGTCTCAAACACCTGCACGGCCAGTACGGCAAGATTCCGTTCTACGCCGACCGCATCTACGACCTCTTCGACTTCCTGAAGCAAAACGGTTTGGACAAGGCCATTGCGCCCGACCTGTTGAAGCTGGTGTTCGAGTACCCGACGGCTGATTTCTCGGAATTGCTGAAACTCACTGGCTACAGAAAGATGACCAAAGCGGAAATTGAGGAAGGCATGGGCATCATGGCCGAAGTCTTCCAGCCGCGCCGCAAACGCACCACCGACGAGGACAAGCGCAACTACCTCCTCGGCTGTGCCCGCCAACATGCCGCCGGCAACGCCTCCTTCACCGAGTTGGCCACCAAATAATTCTTCATTCTTAATTTTTAATTCTGAATTGAATATGGACGATAAAGTAACATTCCAAGGATATAAAGGCAGAGCACTGGAAATGCTCAAAAAATACGACGTTCACGTGTGGGACAAAGCCGAAGTGGAGACCACCCGCGGACACTTCTCGGGCAAGATCCTGCCCCGTGCCGAGAACACCGACGACATCCACATCGTGATGAAGGTGGCCACCGGCTACAACATCGGCATCGACATCGAAACGATCACCGACATGAAAGGCGAGCGCGACCCGCAGCCCGTCTTCAAGATTCCGGAGAAGGAGTTCCCTTACACCCCGGGTCTTCCGCACGTGAAGCTGTTGGGCACCGGCGGTACCATCGCTTCCCGTCTTGACTACCGTACCGGTGCGGTGATCCCGGCATTCTCCCCCGGCGAGTTGTACGGTGCCGTGCCTGAACTGGCCGACATCTGCAATCTGGAGACTGAGAAGGTGTTCGCCGTCTTCTCCGAAAACATGTCGCCTGTGGAGTACAAGGCGTTGGCCAACAAGATCGGTGACGAGATTAAGAAAGGCATTGAAGGTATCGTGATCGGTCACGGCACGGACACTTTGGCGCACACCGCCACCGCGTTGACCTACATGTGCCAGAACCTGCCGATGCCCGTGGTATTGGTCGGCTCGCAACGTTCCTCCGACCGTCCGAGTTCCGACGCGGCGTTGAACCTCATGCACGCTATGACGGCTGCAGGTCACGGGGACATCGCCGAGGTGATGGTTTGTATGTTCGGACCCACCAGCGACGACTACGGCTTCCTGCACCGCGGCACCCGCGTGCGCAAGATGCACAGCTCCTACCGTTCCACCTTCCGCACCATTGGCGACACGCCGTTAGCCACGGTGAACCGCAAGGACGGCGTACAGCCCATCAAGGAGGTCTATAACCACCGCAGAAGAGGCGAACAGCACCGCAAAGTAGAGGTCATCACCAACTACGAGGACTATAAGCGCAGTTTGGCCCTGAACGACCCGAACGTCACCCGCATCGTGCCGACCTTCGATGATCGCGTGGCCATCCTCTACTACTACCCGGGCATGAAGCCCGATGTGTTGGATGCGCTGATCGACAACGGCTACAAGGGCATTGTGTGGGACGGCACCGGTCTGGGCCACGTCAACAAGGGCATGTTCGATGCCATCCAACGCGCCACGGACGCGGGCGTTCACCAGTACATGAGCGTGCAGACGATTTGGGGCTACACCCACATGTTCGTGTATGACACCGGTCGCGACATGATGGCGCGCGGCATCATCCCCGCCGACAACATGCTGGCGGAGAGCTCCTACATCAAGCTCGGCTGGGCGTTGGGCCTCACCAAGGACAGCGGCCAGAAGCGCGAGGACGTGCGCAAGCTGATGCTCACCCCCATCAACGACGAAATCACCAAGCGCGAACCCTACGACGGCTACCTCGTCTATCAAGGCGGCGTGCCGGAAGTGGAGGAGTTCGTGAAGAAAGTCCGGAAATAATCGTAGGGACGTATCGCATACGTCCACAAAACAAGGGACTTAAGATTATAGAGACGTGGCGGGAGCTGCGTCTCTTTTTTTTGAAAATTTTTCATCAGCACGAAAAACAAATAAAAAATTTTGTATCTTTGCAGCCGATATGACCTCCCACGCTTCCCGTCAGAACAGCGCACCCCGGGGGGTCTTCGAGTTTTTATAAAACCTTGATTATGAACTATTCTAAGAAACCACTCTCTATTGAGGAACAAATTATCAAGCTTGAAAAAAGGGGACTGAATTTCTCCGACAAAACGGTTGCGGCGCACTATCTGCAAAACATCAGCTACTACAGACTTCGAGCTTTCACATACCCTTTTCAAAACAATCAAGACCCGGAAGCCGACCATGCCTTTCTACGTGATGACATTGAATTCAATGACATTGTTGATTTATACGTCTTCGATCGGAGACTCAGAAATCTCGTGTTCAATGAATTGGAGAAAATTGAAGTAGCTGTT